>CAZDYO010000205.1:0-5196 GCA_964509555.1 uncultured Acidimicrobiales bacterium | reverse complement strand
ACAGCATACGAGGTTCCGAAGAGGGACTGGGGTTCAGACGTGTGCTTTTCCGCTCTGGGTAGCGGACTCTTGTGGACGATGCTCACGGTCACCTCTGATGGTCGATTGGCTGACGACAATACATGCACGCCCCGATCCCACAGGTCACCGATCCGCTTCACTCACGCCAGAATCAGCCGATGATGTCGACATGCGCAGTGATCCTTCAGGACTGGGGCGATTACTTCCCCGACATCCCATCGATCTCGATGTCCCGATCCGGTGGGATGTACGCCAGGTCAGAAAGCTGGTCGGCAGGTCACGTGAAGTGAGCGAGCCGGCCAGGCTCCTGAACCTCTCGCTCCAGGGTGCGCTGATCGAAGTTGCCCTGCCCACCCCCCGTCGCACCGGTGATCGGCTGGTGATAGCCATCGGAGACGACCGAAGGGGCACCGTGGTGATCCGCCACTCACGTTTGGCCAAGTCCGGCGACAGAATGCTCTTCGGTGTGTCGTTCGTCGAGGCCACGGCCCTGTCCGGAACGATCAGCGAACTTGTGGCTTCAACACGTGGTGACCAGGCCAAGCTCATGGACGCGTGGGAGAATGCCCACTAGAAACGGTGTCACGTTTCAAGCCGTTCCCCACGGAGATGAACCAATGAGCCGAATCAAGGCCTTTCGCGCCGAACTCTCGGCCCGCCGACAGGGCGCGAAGTTCGCGCCCCGCGGGATCGGGCGGGCCGCCCGCCACATCGTTGGCCCGACGGGATTCGCGTACTCATCCCACTGGGAGCGCTTGTCCGAAAACGGGCGCGCCTACAACGCTTCGTTCGACCGGCGCATCCCTCCGAGTCTTCACATTTCACAGCGCGATGGTCGCCGTGCCGGATGGGTGATACCCCTTTCCGAACGATGCATCGAAGACTGGAACTCCGACCACGAACGGTAACCGCATCAGTCGCCTACGCTTCGGACAGAACATCGGGCGCAAGCCCCCGGAAGCGAGCGAGCCGGCATGCCGACAGCAGCAATATTCGACTTGGATCGAACTCTGATATCTGGTTCTTCGGCCACCGTTTTCCAAAGGCATCTGGCCGAGGCTGGGATCACCTCAGGCCGGGAGATCCCGTTCGCAGACGCCTTCATGAGGTTCTACGAGACGTTTGGTGAAAACTGGTTCATGATGCAGCCGGCCCGGCTCAGTGGTCGGGCTGCGGCGGGATGGAACGTCGCCGACGTGGACAAGGCCATGAAGGCCGCTGCGGAAGAACTCGAGGGGATGATTCAGCCGTTCGCTCCCCAACTGATCGACGAGCATCGCGACGCCGGACGCACCTTGGTGCTGGCCACGACTTCCCCCGAACCGTTCGTCCGGCCACTCGCCCAACGCCTGGGGTTCGACGACGTGGTTGCCACCCGGTGGTGCAGCGAAGGCGGCAAGTTCACCGGCGAACTCGATGGTCCGTTCGTGTGGGGTCCGGCGAAGCTCGACGCGGTCAAGCAGTGGGCGGCAGATAATTCTGTTGTGCTCTCGAGAAGCTATGCATACTCCGACAGCTACTTCGATGCACCGCTTCTGGATGCCGTCGGACACCCCACGGCGGTCAATCCCGACCCGCAACTCAGAGCACTGGCGGCGCTGCGCTCCTGGCCGGTCCGCCACCTTGATGTCGCGGAGGGAGTTGCCAAGATTGCGGGGCGCGAGTTGCAGGCTTGGACACGCCCGTTGCTCCGACCGGAGATCGTGGCGCCGCTGGCCCAGTTCGAGTTCAACGACATCCACAACATTCCCGAGTCCGGCCCGGCGATCCTGGTGTTCAACCATCGCAGCTACTTCGATCCCAGTGCTCTGGCTCTCCTCGTGGCCCGAGTGGGCCGCTCCGTCAGGGGTCTCGGAAAGAAGGAGGTGTTCGATGCTCCGATCATCGGCAATCTCGCCAAATGGCTCGGGGGCATAAGGGTGGAGCGGGCCAGTGGTTCCGACGAGCCGTTGAGACACGCTGCCAAGGCCCTGCGCGGTGGAGAGCTCCTGATGCTCGCGCCGCAGGGCACCATCCCGCGGGGTCCGGCATTCTTCGATCCCGAACTGAAGGGACGTTGGGGAGCTGCCCGTCTGGCGGCCATGACACACGCACCCGTGATCCCGGTGGGGTTGTGGGGTACCGAGAAGGTGTGGCCCCGCAGTTCGAGATTGCCGCGTATGTCGCTCAGCGACCGTCCCCTGGTGTCGGTCACCGTCGGCAAGCCGGTGGAACTCGGCTACGAAGACACCGAAGCCGACACCGAGGCCATCATGGCGGCGATCAGCGCCGTGTTGCCCGAGGAGGCTCACCACCGCCACGAACCCACCTCGGAAGAATTGGCACTCACCTATCCGCCGGGATACTCCGGCGATCCCAATGCCGAGACCGATCGACGACCCGGGACCAACTCATGAACAAGCCTCGCGAAATGCGATTCGAGCAGAGCATGTCCGACCATGAGGCTCTGATGTGGAACATCGAAAAGGACCCTTGGCTCAACCCGAACGGCGGAGCCGTGGTCATCCTGGATCGACCGGTCGATCCTTCACAGTTCCGCCGGCGAATTCGCCGGGCCGTTGCCATCACCCCCAGGCTGCGCGAAAAGGTGGCCCCCGGTCTTGGGCGCCTCTCGCCGCCGAGCTGGGTACCCGACCCGGAGTTCGATCTCGATTACCACATCCGGGAACTTCGCCTGGCCGAGCCCGGCACCGATCGGCAACTCCTCGACCTGGTGTCCAGGCTCTATGAGGAACCGCTCGATCGCACCCGTCCGCTCTGGCGCTTCGTGCTCATCACCGGGCTGTCGGATGGACGCGGTGCCCTTTGGACGCTCATGCATCACACGGTCGCCGATGGCATGGGGCAACTGCGAATGGCCGAGATGTTCCAGGAGACAAGCCGAGAAGCGGAGCTACCGCCCGAAGTCGATCTCGACGCGATAATCGCCGAGGCCGTGGCCGCACGGTCCTCAGATGAGTCGCCGAATCCGGCCTCGAATCTGGTCGACTCGGCCTCGCGTACCCTCGGCCATCTCGTCCGCCGTCAGGCGGGAACAGCCCGCCGCCTGGCCGGCGAGTTGTCCATGTGGCCGGCCGACCCGCGTCGGGCCCGTGACACCGCATCGACTGTGGTCCACATGGCTCAATCTGCAGTCGGCCAGATCACCGGCTCCACCAACGAGGTGGTGGGGGGATCACCGCTGTGGGCCAACCGGTCGCGTCGACGCCATCTGGAGGCGTTCACCCTGCAGCTCGATGAGGTGAAGTCGGCAGCCAAAGCCCACGGAGTGACCGTCAACGACATCTACGTCGCCGGCCTGGTCGAGGGCGCCGTCGAGTATCACGCCAAACGCAACGTTGAGGTCGATGCCTTCAACACGAGCTTTGTGATGAGCACCCGTACCGATGATGCCTCAGGTGGAAACTCGTTCACTCCCGTGCCCGTGCAGGTCTCGGGCCGCAGGATGAGTGTTCCGGATCGGATCGCCGATGTTCACCGACGGATCGAAGCTGCCAAGGCCGAGGCCATCGAGACCGGTGGTGTCGCCGCACTGTCGGGAATCGTCAATCTTCTACCAACGTCCATCGTCACCCAAACGGTACGCAGCCAAGCAGCCAAGATCGACTTCGCCACCTCCAACCTCCGCGGCGCCCCGATACCCCTCTACGTGAGCGGGGCATTGGTTCTGCACAACATCCCGATGGGTCCGGTGGCCGGCACCGCGGCGAACATAACCACCCTGTCCTACAACGGGTTGCTCGACGTGGGCATGTTCGTCGATCCGGTCGCCATCGACGACCCCGCCGATTTTCGGGAGTGCGCAGAAGTGGCATTTGGTCACATCGTCGGCTGAAGGCGACTCTGATTGGTCTCCGCGCCGGATCGCGTAGAAGACTCCCGGGGCCGGGAAATCTCTGGGGGGTTGTTGATGGACTTCGAAGTGTCGGAAAAGATGCGAACCATTCTCGGAATGGTCAACGACTTCGTCGAAAGCGATGTGATCCCGATCGAGGGCGAGATGCTCCACGGTGATCCCGAAGCGGTCGATTCAATGGTGCGCACCGCGCAGGACCGTGTTCGTCAGATGGAGCTGTGGGCCCCCAATCATCCCGTCGAGGTCGGCGGCCTCGGTTTGTCGATGCTCGAGCACGGCCTCCTCACCGAGGCGCTCGGGCGTTCCCCTCTCGGCCACTTGGTGTTCGGATGCCAGGCCCCCGATGCCGGCAATGTCGAGATCATCCACAAGTACGGTACGCCGGAGCAACACGAGCGCTTTCTGCGACCCCTTGTCGAGGGCAAGGTTCGCAGTTGCTTTTCGATGACCGAGCCCGAGAACCCCGGCAGCAATCCGGTGATGATGTCGACCACCGCCCGCAGGGACGGAGACGACTACGTCATCAACGGCCACAAGTGGTTCTCATCCGCGGCCGACGGTGCGGCATTTGCCGTGGTGATGGCCATCACAAATCCCGATGCCCCTCCCTACAGCCGTGCCAGCATGATCATTGTCCCCACCGATACACCCGGTTTCGAGCTCATCCGCAACGTGAGCGTGATGGGGCACTCGGGCAGCGGCTACGCCACCCATGGAGAGGTCAGCTACCAGCAGTGCCGGGTGCCTCGGGCCAATCTTCTGGGCGGAGAGGGAGAGGGGTTCGTGATCGCCCAGGATCGGCTTGGCCCCGGGCGGATTCACCATTGCATGCGCTGGCTGGGCATCGCGCAGCGATCATTCGAGATGATGTGTGATCGCGCCAACGAGCGCCGGATACGGCCCGATGGAGACGTCCTCGCCGACCGTCAGGTCATCCAGCACTGGGTGGCCGAGGCGGCCGCAGAGATCTCCGGGGCCCGACTGATGACTCTCAACGCCGCGTGGATGATCGACAAAGTCGGTCCGAAGGCGGCGCGAGACGAGATCTCGGCGATCAAGTTCACTGTGGCCAACGTGATGTTGCGGGCCGTCGATCGGGCCATCCAGGTTCATGGAGCGCTCGGCGTCACCGACGACACCATCCTCGCCTACTGGTATCGCCACGAGAGGGCCGCCCGTATCTACGACGGTGCCGACGAGGTCCACAAGACCTCGCTTGGTCGTCGCCTGCTCAAGCGTCGGGCCACCGCGGGCTCCTGTCGTCTCGGCACCGTATCCGGCTGAACCTGCCGCTCAGCTCGGGTTCTGAAGTATGGGTT
>CAZDYO010000204.1:0-5213 GCA_964509555.1 uncultured Acidimicrobiales bacterium | reverse complement strand
GGATCCTGTTCGAGCTGTCCTACGGCGATGAGGCAATCGCACGCGGGGCCATCGAGCGGGCCATCCAGAAGCTGCCGATCAAGGCCCGCTTCGTGAGCCGCGAGGAGGGCTTCTGATGGCGAAGACCACATCGATCGTCGAACTCGACGACACCGACCTGTTCGACAAGCTGTCGGAGTCGAAACAGGAGCTCTTCAACCTGCGGTTCCAGATCGCAACCGGACAGCTCGACAACTCTGCTCGACTGAAGCAGGTCAAGAAAGAGATTGCCAGGTACCTGACCGAAATCAGGGCCCGCGAAATCGCCGAAGCCGAGGCACAGATCCTCGACGGCGGAGAGGAAGACTGATGGCTGAGGAAACAACTCGCGCCAACGCCCGCAAGGTCCGTGAGGGCCTCGTGGTATCCAACAAGATGGACAAGACCGCGACCGTCGAGTCGATCGATCGTGTGCGTCACCGCCGCTACGCCAAGACGGTTCAGCGCAGTGCCCGCCTGTTGGTCCACGATGAAGACAACGAACTCAACATCGGCGACCGCGTGCGAGTCCAGGAGACCCGTCCGCTGTCGAAGAACAAGCGTTGGCGTCTCGTTGAGATCCTGGAGCGTGCCAAGTGATTCAGCAGGAGTCGCGGCTCCGGGTTGCCGACAACTCGGGCGCCAAGGAGATCCTGTGCATCAAGGTTCTCGGTGGATCGAAGCGTCGCTACGCCTCGATCGGCGATGTCATTGTCGCCACCGTCAAGGACGCCATTCCCGGTGCTCAGGTCAAGAAGGGCGAGGTCGTCAAGTGCGTCATCGTCCGCGTGAAGAAGGAAAAGCGCCGTCCCGACGGCAGCTACATCCGTTTCGATGAGAACGCCGCCGTGTTGATCAACGATCAGCTTCAGCCGCGTGGCACCCGCATCTTCGGCCCGGTCGGTCGTGAATTGCGCGACAAGCAGTTCATGCGCATCGTGTCGTTGGCGCCGGAGGTTCTGTGATGAAGATTCGCAAGGGCGACCGCGTGGTCGTGATCAGTGGCAAGGACAAGGGACTCGAGGGAGTCGTCGAACGTGTCTTTCCCGAAAAGGGCAAGGTGATCGTCGAAGGCGTCAACGTTGCTCGCAAACACCAGGCACCCACCCGCCAGGATCAGCAGGGAGGCATCATCGACAAGGCGATGCCCCTCGATGTCTCGAACGTGGCTGCCATCAGCCCTCAGGACGGTCGCCCGACCCGTGTCGGCTACCGCATCGATGAGAGCGGCCAGAAAATCCGCATCTGCAAGCGAACAGGAGCTGATCTCTGATGAGCAGCACCACATACGCACCCCGCTTCCGTACTCGTTACAACGAAGAGATCAAGTCGGCCCTCAAGGACGAACTCGATCTCCCCAATGTGATGATGATCCCGAAGCTTGAGAAGATCGTGATCAACATGGGCGTCGGCGAAGCCGTCGGTCAGGCCAAGTTGTTGGATGGCGCGCTGTCCGACCTGGAGACCATCGCCGGCCAGAAGCCGATCATCACCCGAGCCAAGAAGTCACTCGCGAGTTTCAAACTTCGCGAAGGGCAGGCAATCGGATGCAAGGTCACCCTTCGGGGCGACCGCATGTATGAATTCTTCGACCGTCTCGTCTCGTTGGCCATCCCCCGTATTCGTGACTTCCGGGGTCTCAACCCCAAGTCATTCGACGGCAATGGCAACTACACGTTCGGCGTAAACGAACAACTGATGTTCCCGGAGATCGACTATGACAAGGTCGACACGATCCGGGGCATGGACATAACGATCGTCACCACAGCGACAACCGACGACCAGGGCAGGGCATTGCTCTCGGCCTTCGGTTTCCCATTCCGACGCGGGGGGCAATAACCCATGGCCAAGAAGGCTTTGATCGAAAAGCAACAGCGCAAGCCGAAGTTCAAGGTTCGCGCATACACCCGCTGCCGGCGTTGTGGCCGACCGCACTCGGTCTACCGCAAGTTCGGCCTGTGCCGAGTGTGCTTGCGGAAGATGGCTCACGCCGGCGAATTGCCGGGCGTGAAAAAGGCCAGTTGGTGAGGTGCAACTACGATGACAATGACTGATCCAATTTCAGACATGCTCACCCGCATCCGCAACGCCAATGTGGCGATGCACGATGAGGTGGTCATGCCCTCGTCCAAGCAAAAGGTCGCTCTGGCCGGACTTCTGGAGCGCGAGGGCTACATCGCCTCGTTCTCCGAAGCCGACAACGGTGCCCGTCCGGGCAAGACCCTCACCATCGAGATGAAGTACTCGCCCGAGCGGGCGCGTGTCATCTCCGGTTTGAAGCGCGTGTCCAAGCCGGGCCTGCGCATCTACCGCAAGCGGGACGAGATCCCGCGTGTCCAGGGGGGCCTCGGGGTGGCAATCGTGTCCACCAACAAGGGCCTCATGTCCGACCGGGAAGCGAGGAAGAACCGCATGGGCGGCGAAATCCTCTGCTTCGTCTGGTGAGGAGGAACCGATGAGCCGAGTAGGCAGTCAGCCGATCACCATTCCCAGCGGTGTCGATGTCAGCATCAATGGCGCCGACATCACCGTCAAGGGAGCCAAGGGCACCCTCGAACGCACCCTTCCGGGTGGCATCACCGCACGCATCGACGAGTCCACGCTCCACGTAGAGCGTCCCGACGACTCACGCGACAGTCGGGCCCTTCACGGCCTCTCCCGCACACTCGTGGCCAACATGATCATCGGCGTGTCTGAAGGGTTCCGCAAGGAGCTCCAGATTCTCGGTGTCGGCTATCGAGCCACGGCCAAGGGCACCGACGCCCTCGACCTGGCTCTCGGATACAGCCACCCGGTGTCGATCAAGGCACCCGAGGGCATCAAGTTCGAGGTCCCCATCCAAACCCAGATCATCGTGACCGGAATCGACAAGCAGCTTGTCGGTCAGGTCGCCGCCGATATCCGCAAGTGGCGCAAGCCCGAGCCCTACAAGGGCAAGGGGATCCGCTACCTCGGCGAACATGTGGCCCGCAAGGCTGGAAAGGCTGCGAAGTAATGGCCGACATAGCCAAGAAGCGCAGGCAGGATCGCATCCGTCGTCACAAGCGCATCCGCAAATCAGTGGAAGGCACAGCCCAGCGTCCGCGCTTGGCGGTGTTCCGTTCCAACCGTCACATTTCGGCTCAGCTGATCGACGACCTCAACGGCGTGACCATCGCCGCGGCCTCGACCAACGAGCCCGAACTGGTGAAGGCGAACGGCAGCAACATCGAAGCGGCCGGCAGTGTCGGCACGCTCATCGCCAAGAGGGCGAAGGAAGCCGGTATCGACACGGTCGTGTTCGATCGTGGCGGTTTCCGGTATCACGGTCGGGTGGCCGCCTTGGCCGATGCCGCCCGTGAGGAAGGACTCCAGTTCTAATGGCATACGAACAGCAAACCTCACCCGACGGACTCCGTGAGTCACGCGTCATCAACATCAATCGCGTGGCCAAGGTCGTCAAGGGCGGCCGCAGGTTCTCCTTCACCGCACTGGTCGTCATCGGCGACGGTGCCGGCAAGGTCGGCCTCGGCTACGGAAAGGCCAAGGAAGTTCCCTTGGCAATCCAGAAGGGCACCGAAGAAGCCCGTCGCAACCTGTTCTCGGTGGCCATGGCTGGCTCCACCATCGTCCACGAGACCGTCGGCATCGCCGGCGCCGGTCGTGTGATGCTCAAACCGGCCGCACCCGGCACCGGTGTGATCGCTGGTGGCGCCGCTCGCGCCATTCTCGAAGAGGCCGGTATTCGCGACGTGCTCTGCAAGTCGCTCGGCTCGCCCAACTACATCAACGTGGCCCGGGCCACGATCGCCGGTCTCCAGGGGCTTCGTCGCCCCGACGAGATCGCCCGCCTTCGCGGTCTCGACCCCGAAGAGTTTCTGCCGGCCTCCATGTGGAAGGCCTACCAGGAAAGCGAGCGGGGCGATTCGTCCTCCAAGTCAGGTGAGAATGACTGATGGCTCCCACTGAACGACAGATTCGCGTAACCCAGGTTCGTTCCAGCATCGGCACCAAGCCGAAGCAGCGGGGAACCCTTCGTGCCCTCGGCCTGCGCCGTATCGGGCACTCCAATGTTCTTCCCGACAGGGGCGAGATCCGTGGCATGATCGCCCGGGTTCCCCACCTTGTCGAAGTCGAGGAGATCGACCAATGATCAAGCTTCACGACCTCACTCCTTCCGAGGGGTCCAACAAACGCGGCAAGCGCAAGGCCCGTGGTATCGGCGGCAAGGGCGGCAAGACCGCCGGCCGTGGCACCAAGGGTCAGCGCGCCCGCAACACCGTCCCGGTCGGGTTCGAGGGTGGCCAGATGCCGCTCACGCAGCGCGTGCCCAAGTGGCGCGGGTTCACCAACCCGTTCCGTGTCGAGTACCAGGCCATCAATCTCGATGTGATCGATTCGCTCGACGCGTCCGAGGTCAGCCCCGAATCGCTGCTCGAGAGCGGGCTCGTGAGCAAGGGCGCCCTGGTGAAGATCCTTGGTCGCGGTGAGATCAACCGCGCCGTCGCCGTGAAGGCCCATGCAGTATCGAAGTCTGCCGAAGCCGCCATCACCGCGGCTGGGGGTAGTGTCGAGCTCGTAGCGCTTCCATGGGGCGATCGACGTCCCGCTCACGGAAGCTTCAACCAACACACCAATCGCTGATTCGCTGCGGGCGCCCATGGTGCCCGCAGCCGCCACAACCGACATCAACCCAAACCGGAGAGAACGGCGTGCTGTCACGAGTACTCAACATGTTCCGGGTCCCCGACCTGCGAAACAAGATCCTGTTCACCATTTTCGTGATTGGTCTCTACCGTCTCGGATCATTCATTCCGGCCCCGGGGGTCGACACCGAAGCCGTGCAGGGTCTGCGTGACCAAGCCAATCAGGGCGGGGGCATTCTCGGTTTCGTGCAGCTCTTCAGCGGCGGCGCCCTCACCCAGTTCGCGGTGTTCGCGTTGGGCATCATGCCCTACATCACCTCATCGATCATCATGCAGATCCTCGGTGTGGTGATCCCGAAGATTGAACAGTGGCAGGAGCAGGGAGCGGTTGGTCAGCGCAAGATCACCCAGTGGACCCGCTACATGACCGTGTCGATCGCGGTGGTGCAATCCACCAGTTTCGCTTTCCTGTTCCATCAGGGCCAGCTCGTCGGCAACGTCGACCTGCTGCCGAAGTTCAATGCCTGGACCGTGTTCGTCGTGGTCCTCACCCTCACCACCGGAACCGCC
>CAZDYO010000203.1:0-5216 GCA_964509555.1 uncultured Acidimicrobiales bacterium | reverse complement strand
GGAGAGGGGTGCTACGTCTGGGACGACCAAGGAAACCGTTACCTCGACGGTCTGGCCGGGCTGTTCGTCAGCCAGGTTGGCCACGGACGCAAGGAAATCGCCGACGACGCCGCCGCCCAAGCTCAGAAACTCGGCTACTTCCCGATCTGGACCTACGCACATCCGGCCGCAATTGAACTGGCCACCCGGGTTGCCGCCTACGCACCGGGTGACCTCAACCGGGTGTTCTTCACCACCGGAGGGTCCGAGGCGGTCGAGTCGGCATGGAAGCTCGCCCGCCAATACTTCAAGGCCACCGGCAAACCCGGAAAGTACAAGGTGATCAGCCGCACCGGGGCTTACCACGGCACCACGTTCGGGGCGCTGTCGATCACCGGGCTCACCGGGATTCGGGCCCCCTTCGAGCCACTGGTGCCGGGGGCCCGCAAGGTGGCCAACACCAACCGCTACCGCTGTGGCTTCTGCGCCGATTGCGACTCGTGCAACCTCATGTGCGCCGACGACATCGAACGGATGATCCTGCGTGAGGGCGCCGATTCGGTTGCTGCCGTGTTCCTCGAACCAGTGCAGAACTCCGGCGGCTGTTTCGTTCCACCCGACGGTTACTTCCAGAGGGTGCGCGAGATCTGCGACCGCCACGACGTGCTCCTGGTCTCCGATGAGGTGATATGCGCCTTCGGGCGACTGGGCCACATGTTCGGATGCGACCGCTACGGATACCTTCCCGACATGATCACCTGCGCCAAGGGGCTCACGTCCGGCTACTCACCCATGGGCGCGCTGATCGCGAGCGATCGTCTGGCAGCACCGTTCGCCGACGCCGATGGCGACGATTTCCTTCACGGCATCACGTTCGGCGGACATCCGGTGAGCAGTGCCGTGGCCCTCGCCAACCTCGACATCTTCGACAACGAGCAGCTCTGCCAACACGTCCTCGACAACGAATCCGCATTCCGGGCCTCGCTCGACGATCTCACCGACCTCCCCATAGTTGGCGAGGTGCGCGGCGCCGGCTATTTCTGGGCCATCGAGCTCGTGAAGGACCAGGCCACCAAGGCCACCTTCGACAGGGCGGAGGCCCACGAGCTGCTACGGGGGTTCCTGTCGTTGCGCCTGCTCGAACTCGGCTTGATCTGCCGGGCCGACGACCGCGGTGAACCGGTCATCCAACTGTCGCCGCCGCTCATCGCCGGCCCCGAGGAGTTCGAGATCATCAACCGCACGTTGCGAAAGGTGCTGACGGAGTCGATGGCTCGGATGGGAATCTGACATGACCGGGTCGGGGTTGGACGACACCGACAAGTCGATAATCCGCGAGCTGCAGGTCGAGGGGCGCATGCCCTACTCGCAGCTGGCGCCCAAGGTCGGCTTGTCGGAGGCGGCCACCCGGCAGAGAGTGAATCGCCTGGTGGACAGCGGGGTTGTGCAGATCGTTGCGGTAACCGATCCGGCCGCGCTCGGGATGGGTTTTCAAGCCATGGTCGGAATCGGCGTCGACGGTGATGTCGCGTCGGTTGCCGAAGCGCTGGCCGCGGTGGATCAGGTGGAGTACGTGGTCATCACAACCGGTCGCTACGACATTCTCGCCGAGGTCGTCTGTGCCGACGCCGACGACCTTCTCACCGTGGTCCATGGGCGGATTCGCTCCACGCCCGGTATCCGGTCCACTGAGATCTTCGGCTACTTACGGCTGGTCAAACAGTCCTACAGCTGGGGCACGGCCTGAGCCGGGTCAACCCGGCCGATCACGATCTCGGGTCGATCGAATCACCGGGAAGCGGACCTCCGGCGGCGAGTGCATCCTGAAAGCGACGCATGCCGGCCAGCCATCGGTCGACATCGCTGGCCTTGCGCACGGCGTACTCGGCCACTTCCGGGTGGGGCAACACCCAGAAACGCTCCTCTCGCATGGCTTCCAGACAATCGCTGGCAACCTGATCAGGGCCGATCACCCCATCACCTCCGGCCACCCCGCCGTCGAAGTCGTCGTCGGAGGCGCCTTCGAAGTCGGGGCTGTTGGAGATGATGTTGGTTTGGACGGCCTGCGGGCACAACACCGACACGCGGATGCCCTGATGATGGTGGGTAACCGAGAGCCATTCGGCCAGTGAGACCGCCGCGCTCTTGGTGACCGAGTAGGCCATCGAACCGATCTGGGTGAGCAACCCGGCCGCCGAAGCGGTGTTGAGCAGGTAGCCGCCGCCATTGGCGATCATCTGTGGAACGACGGCGCGGGCCGCGTAGATGTGGGCCATCACATGGACCTCCCACATCTGCTGGATGCGTTCGTTGGAGTCCTCGAGACCTCCCACGGTTACGTAGCCGGCGTTCGATGCAAACACGCCGATGGGGCCGAATCGTGATTCGGTCTCGTCGACCAACTGGCCGATGGCGTCCTCGCTGCGGACATCGATCTCCACAGCCGAGCCCCCGATGTCGTCGGCGACGCGGGCCGCCTGATCGCCGTGGAGGTCGGCGACCACCACCCGTGAGGCCTCGGCGTCGGTGCACGCGTGGGCGAGTGCCTCCCCGATGCCCGACCCACCGCCGGTGATGACCACTACCCGATTCTTGATGTCCATGGGTGATTACTACCTGGTGGACCCGGCGAAGTCGATGATCAAGCGGGCAATCTCGGGCCCTTTGTCCTCCTGAAGGAAATGACCTCCACCTTCAATCGTGGTGTGAGGCTGGCCTTCGGTGCCGGGCACACGCCCGATGAAGGCCCGTTCACCACCGGCGGTTACGGGGTCATTGTCGCTGAACGCGCACAGGAATGGCTTGTCGAAGCGACGCAAAACCTCCCAAGCCGCCTGATTGGCCGCGGCCTCCGGATCGTCGGGACTCGTGGGCACGAGCGAGGGGAGGATGCGGGCACATGCGGTGTGGGACTGATCCGGGAACGGTGCCTCGTAAGCCGCGATCTCGGCCGGCGAGAGGTCGCGGACACAAGCCGCGTTGATGAGCTTCCCGATGGGCAGCTCCGGAGTTTCCTGGGAGAACCTCTGCCATGCCAGAAACGCTTCGCTCGGCCGCTGGGTGCCATCGGGCAGTCCGGTGTTGGCAACCACCACCCGGGCGTAGCGGTCGGGCTGCGCCGCCACGAGTCGAAGGCCGATCAAACCTCCCCAGTCCTGACCGAAGAAGGTGACGTCACGCAGATCGAGATGATCGAACAGCAGCGACCCCATCCATTCGACGTGACGGGCGTAGGTGTGGTCGGTCATCTCGGCCGGCTTGTCGCTGCGTCCGAGACCGACCAGATCAGGGGCAATGCATCTGAACCCTGCATCGACCAACACCGGGATCATGTGGCGATACAGGTAGCTCCACGACGGTTCACCGTGCATGAGCAACACCACCGGTCCGTCGGCCGGGCCCTCGTCGAGGTGGTGAACCCTCAGGGTTCCGCCCTCAAGATCCGGGATCGGCGCGTAGTGGGGCTCGAACGGGAAGTCGGGCAGGTCGGCGAAACGCTCGTCGGGGGTACGGAGAATCTGCATCGGGTCATCGTCATCGGCACGGCCGCCCGGTGTCAATTGCTTCGTCGGCCCGCAGTTGAGCACGCCGGCTCAGCGGCGCATATTGTCGGCCCATGATTGAGCACAATTACGTCGACACCGGCCTCGGCTTCATGATCGCCAAGCGGTCGAAGCTCACCCCCAACCGCAAGGCTCTCACCTTCGAGGGCCAGACCTGGACATACGGAGATCTCATCGACCGGGTGGATCGGTTTGCATCGGTTCTGGCCGACGGTGGCGTGGGGGCCGACGACCGCGTGGGCTACCTGGGCCTCAACCACTCCAACTTCTTCGTGGCCATGTTCGCGTGTGCCCGTATCGGTGCCATCTTCGTGCCCATCAACTTCCGGCTCACCGGACCGGAACTGGCCTTCATCGCCTCCGACTCGGGCTGTGTCGTGATGATCGCCGATGATCAACACCGCCCGGTCATCGACAGCGTCCGTGGCGAGATCCCCGCCACCCGCCACATCTCCTCCGAGACCGGCGACGACGGATGGGAGGCGATGGACGAACTCATCGCCGGGGCCGCTCCAATCGACAGTGGTGTGCAGGTCAGCCCCGACGACGTGGCCATGATCATGTACACCTCGGGCACCACCGGCCTTCCCAAGGGAGCGATGCTCACCCACGGAAACTTCGCGTGGAACAACATCAACGCCATCCACGCCCTCGACCTCACGTCCAACGAGGTCGCTCTCGTGGTGGCCCCCATTTTCCACATCGGCGGGCTCAACGTCACCACCATCCTCACCTGGCAAAAGGGCGGACATGTCATCCTCCACCGCTCGTTCGATCCGGGCGCCGCTCTCGAGGCCATTCAGGCCAACAGCGTCACCAACATGTTCGGTGTACCGGCCATGTTCTTGTTCATGAGCCAACACCCCGAGTTCGATTCCACCGACCTCACCTCGCTCGACGTGGTCGTTGTCGGTGGCGCGCCGGTGCCCGAACCCCTCACCAGGCTCTACCTATCGAAGGGGGTGCCGTTCGCCCAGGGTTACGGCCTCACCGAGACCGCGCCCCTGGCGAGCTTTCTCCTGCCCGAGTACGCCCTCGACAAGGTCGGTTCGGCCGGCTTTGCTCCGCTCTACACCGACCTCGCGATCCTCGATCCCGAAGGCCGGCCCACCCCGGCGGGGGAGCGGGGCGAGATTTGCGTGAAAGGTCCGAGTGTGATGAAGGGCTACTGGAACCGCCCCGACGCCACCGCCGAAGCCATCGATGCCGATGGTTGGTTCCATTCCGGCGACATCGGCTACCTCGACGACGAAGGCTTTCTTTATGTGGTCGATCGTCTCAAGGACATGGTGATAAGCGGTGGTGAGAACATCTACCCGGCCGAGGTCGAGTCGGTGTTGCAGGCCCACGAACGCATCGCCGACGTGGCGGTCATCGGTCTTCCCGACGACCGTTGGGGTGAGGCGGTAACCGCCGTGGTGGTGTGGGGCGAAGGCGGTGAACTGGCTCTCGACCAGATTCGTGATTGGGCTGGCGAACGGCTGGCCAGGTACAAGCTCCCCACCCGCATCCACTCAATCGACGAGCTGCCCCGCAACGCATCCGGCAAGGTGCTCAAGACCGACCTGAGGGCCAAGTTCGGTTAACGGGTCTCCCGGGGCCACTGTCACGGCAGGTCGCTACCCGGGTTGTAACCAGTGGGCCCGGCGGTCGGTCCCACTCCGTGGAGGGAGG
>CAZDYO010000202.1:0-5217 GCA_964509555.1 uncultured Acidimicrobiales bacterium | reverse complement strand
CCCGGACCATGGTGGAGCCCTCCTCGACGGCCACCTCGAGATCCCCGCTCATCCCCATGGAGCACTCCGCCAGGCCCAGATCGTCGACCAGTGAGCGCAACAGCCGGAACCCGGGCCGGCTCATCTCGGGTTCACCCAACGGACCGATCCCCATCAGCCCCACCACGTCCAACCCATCGGACCCAAGTGAGTCGACCAGCGAAGGTGCCTGCGCCGGGTCGCATCCGGACTTGGTCTCCTCGCCCGATATGTCGACCTGGACCATCACTTTCGCGCCCGGTGCACGTTTGGAAATCTCCAGGCCGACCTCGGCCCGGTCGACCGTTTGCCAGACGTCGACAATCGGGGCCAGCTTGCGGATCTTGTTCCGCTGCAAATGACCTATGAAATGCACGGTCGGCGGTGATGGATGGTCACGCAGCTTGGCCACGCACTCCTGTGCGTAGTTCTCACCGATGTTGGTGATGCCCGACGCAACCGCAGCATCGATCGCCTCGACCCCGAAGGTCTTGGTGACCGCCACGATCTCGACCGATGACCCCCCGGCGGCCTCGATCCGCTCGCGCAACAACCGAAGGTTCGCCTTCACATTCTGCACGGTGATGATGCTCACTCGACCTCCTCGAGCCAGACAACGGTGGCCTGTCTACCGGAATCGGAACGCATGCGGTGGGAGAAGTATGCGGGACTGGCGGTGTCGAGTCCGGTGTCGGCCAGTGGTACACCCACCGAATCGGCGATGAGATTCTGCACGGCGGCTCCCATGTCGAGAGCCGGGTCACCCATGCTGGTCGAGGACCTCACGGATTCGCCGGCCGCCTCGGCAACCATGTCGAGCTCCGCAACACCGAATTCGTAGTTGGCCGGCCGAATGCAGGGACCGAGATGAGCGCTGAATGGACCCGAGACCCCAAGCGCGCGCAGCCGGGAGGCTGTCTCCCGGATCACCCCGGCCACGAGCCCTCGCCATCCGGCATGGGCCACGCCCACCCCACCACAACCGACTATCACGACCGGAGCGCAGTCGGCGGTGTGCACGGCCAGGACACACCCTGGTGTGGTGGTGACGGCCCCGTCGGCACGGCTGCCCGCCCACTGACCGGGGTGGCTCACCTCGACCACTTCCGCACCATGGACCTGATCGAGCCAAACCCATGGCCCGGCCACCACCGAGGCACGCAGATGATCGAGTTCTCTCTGGGGTCTGCCAACGTTGAAGTCGCCGTCGGACACGTCGGTGAAGGCGATGTGGGCGACCAGACCGGGGCCGGCGTCGACGACCATCTGCCTCATCGGATACGGACCCCCGACGCCATCACGGCCATCACCGCTATTTCAGGAACGATGGCACATCAAAGTCGTCGTCGCCGTCGCCAAGATCGAGTTCGTCATCAGAATCGGCGAAGACATCAGCAATCGACACTTCGCTCGTGGGCTCACCCACCTCATCGTCATCGGAAGCGGGACGCACCACCGGACGCGACACTCTCGACGAACCGGAATCCTCCCAACGATCGAAGCCCGCCGCTATGACGGTGACCCTCACATCGTCGCCCATTTCGTTGTCGATCACAGCACCGAAGATGATGTTGGCATCGGGGTGGGCCACCGCATGGATAATCTCGGCGGCCTCATTGACCTCGAGCAGACCGAGATCGGTGCCACCCGAGATGTTGAGAAGGATTCCACGGGCGTTCTCGATGCTTGCCTCGAGCAGTGGACTCGAGATCGCGCTGCGAGCCGCCGCAACCGCTCGGCCCTCACCACTGCCATTGCCAATGCCCATGAGTGCGCTACCGGCGTCGGTCATGATGGTCCGAACGTCGGCGAAGTCGGTGTTGATCAGGCCCGGTGTGGTGATCAGATCAGTGATGCCCTGAACCCCTTGGAGCAGGATCTCGTCGGCCATCTTGAATGCGTTGATCACCGAGGTGTTGGCATCGGCCACCGACAAGAGTCGGTCGTTCGGGATCACAATGAGGGTGTCGACCTTCTCCTTGAGCCTTTGGATGCCCTGCTCGGCCTGAACCGACCTGCGCCGACCCTCGAACGCGAACGGCCTGGTGACCACACCGATGGTGAGCGCACCCTGACTCTTGGCGACCTCCGCTATGACCGGCGCCGCACCGGTTCCGGTGCCGCCGCCCTTGCCGGCGGTGATGAAGACCATGTCGGAGCCCGCGAGTGTCTCGCGGATGTCGTCGAGATGGGCCTCCGCGGCCTCACGCCCGATCTCGGGATCGCTCCCGGCGCCGAGACCGCGTGTGAGATCACGCCCGATGTCGAGTTTCACGTCGGCGTCGCTCATCATCAACGCCTGCGCGTCGGTGTTGGCGGCAACGAACTCGACACCCTTGAGACCAGCATCGATCATGCGATTGACGGCATTCACGCCACCGCCACCGACGCCAACCACCTTTATGACGGCGAGATAGTTCTGTGGATCAGACATGTGTTGAACAGCCTTCCCGGCTTGATGGGAGAGTTTCTACCGGAGAACCGCTGCACCGTACCGGCACGCACCGCTCACCGACGCTATGGGAGCAACGGTAACCCGTTGCGGACGGTGATGCAGCAACCACCATCAGCCCCCCTCTGACACGTCGGCAGCCGCTGGATCGGACTGCTCGCACACCGGGTCGCGCTTGATGGTCGGAAGATCGGCCACGGACACGTCGATGGATGCGACACAGGTGAGATCGGCACGAGCGAGAACCGATCTGAGCGACTCCATTTTGTCGACCATCAGCGACTGGTCACCAAGCTCAGCCGTCGCACTGCCGACGAGATCGAACCCCACCTTCCCGGACACCGGATCGACCAGGATCTTCTGGACCCACGGCTTCAGGTCGACCGGCATTGCGCTCACCACGGCCAACCCGGGTAAAGACGCCCGGTCGACCTCACCCACGTTGGCCACGAGTTCGATGTCGATGATGGGTAGATCGGGTGCGGACCCGACCGGGGACTCGGCTATGACCACACCGGACTCGTCGATCAGCGCATACACGCCCTCACCCGCGGGCACGATCGCGGTGGCAACACGCTCGACCACATCGATCCTCACCGTTCCCGGCCATTGGCGCGCCGAATGAGCGCTCTTGACCCAGGGAAGCGCCTCCACTCGAGAGTCCACCGATCCCAGGTCGACGTCGAGCAGCGGTGTTCCACGCTCAACTGATGCGGCCTCGACCACGAGGACCTCCGGATGCATCGACACGCCGTTGATCTGGAAATGGTCGACATCGAGCAGCGACGAGCGTGTGCTCAGCCAACCACCTCCGAGCACCGTCACGATGGCGGCCGCGGTGAGTATCCAGCGGAGTCTTCTGCGGCCCTCGGCGCGCTTGACGGCCACACGACGGGCCCTGATCCTCGGGTCGATCGCCACGGCTCGGCTCAGTTCCCGCTCGGGAGGGGCCCGTGGAACCCGACGAGTCTCGTCTCCGGTTGAAGCTCGACACCATGGACTTCGTGAACCATCCGCCTCACCTCCCTCATCAGCGCGAACACGTCGGCGGCCGACCCGCCCTCGTCGGCCTGGATGAAGTTGGCATGCCGCGATGACACCTCGGCACTGCCGATGCGCAGACCCTTTGCTCCCGCCTCCTCGATCAGCCGCCCGGCGCTCTGCCCCGGGGGGTTGGTGAACACCGAGCCCGCGTTCTGGCCCCCGGGCTGATTCGCCCGCCGCCACTGGACTATGTCGACCATGGTCCGGCGACCCTGTTCGCTGTCGCCCGGACTGAGGCTGAACTCGGTGGACACGACGATCTGTGAGCCGCCTATCGACGACGTGCGATAGCCGAGCCGAAGTCGCGAAGCATCAATGGTCTCCACGATGCCCGTGTTGAGGTCGGCCACGGTGGCCGAAACCAACGACTGGCTCATGTCGGAACCATGGCCACCGGCGTTCATGCGTACCGCTCCACCAACAGAGCCGGGAACGCCGACCGCCCATTCCAAACCGGTGAGTTCCGCGGCGACCGTGGCTCGCGCGAGCACCGGGAGCTTCACCGAGCCGCCGGCGCGCACGGAACCACCCTCGATCTCGACGCGGGAGAAACCCTCCCCCAGCATCACTGCCACCCCATCGAACCCGGAGTCGGCTATCAGGAGATTCGAACCCCGACCGATGACCAGCGTGGGCAACGCGCCGTCGGAGACGATCCGAGCCAGCTCCGTGATCTCTGATTCGGTCTCGAGAACCACCAGGGCGGCCGCCCGGCCGCCCACCCGGTACGTGGTCAATTCGCCTATGGGAGCATCGAACCGAACCCGGTCACCGAAGGAAGCGGCCCGCAGTCGGGGGTCCACCGAACCGGCTACGGAGCGCCACTCGCTCACGCCGCGCCCCTGGCCTCGATCCGGTCGATGACCACGTCGGCGACACCAGTGAGATCACCCGCCCCCAAGGTGAGACACAGGTCTCCCGGGCGGAGATGGGAGTCGAGCCAGTCGACCACGTCTGAGAGCCGAGGCATCCACGCCACCGGGAACTGTGGGTCGTGGTCGAGTACGGCGTCGACCACCAACTTCCCCGTGACCCCCGGCCTGGGGGTCTCGCCCGCCGGGTAGATACCGGTGATCACCAGCTGGTCGGCCTGAGCGAACGACCCGCCGAAATCCCTCCAGAGATCTGCGGTACGACTGAACCGGTGGGGCTGGAACACGCACACCACTCGCTTCCAGTCCCCGTCTGCCGCCGCCGCGATCGCCGCCGCAATCTCCGTGGGAAGGTGGGCGTAGTCGTCGACGAACACCGTGCCGTTGGCTTCGCCCCGGAACTCAAAACGCCGTGCCACACCTCCGAACCGGGACAAGGCCCGCGCGGCAGCGTCGACCGGTGCACCCACCCGGATCGCCGCCACCACGGCTGCTGCCGCGTTTCTCGCGTTGTGGAGTCCCGGCGTGGGCAGATCGATGCGAACAATCTCGGCGTCGTCGTGAACCAGTGTGAATGAAACACTCGACCGAGAGCGTTCGATGTGGGTCATGCGGTATTGCGAGTCGGGGTGGGTGCCGTAGGTGATCGCCCCGACGTTGACAGCCAGATCGGCTGCGCCGTCGTCATCGATGCAGGCGACGCACGAGCTCGCCCCGGCGGCGAAAGTTGCGAAGGCCTGTCGGAGCTGCTCCGGGTCGTTGTCGTAGGCGCCCAGGTGATCGGGTTCGATGTTGGTGACCAGGGCGATCTCGGCGCCGAGGGAGAGAAAC
>CAZDYO010000201.1:0-5223 GCA_964509555.1 uncultured Acidimicrobiales bacterium | reverse complement strand
GACTGTTCCCACCACCCAACTCGACACGGTGGTGAACGCCAGCGCCGCGGTGCGAATGTCGGTGGTGACCTCCTCGAAAATCGACAGGATCTTTCCCAGGAACTCAAGACCCTGAGGCGACTGCACGGGACGATCCACCAGCAGGTCGACGGCGCCCGCATGGGCACCCGCCACCTTCACGTAGGCGGCCGACATGGCTCGGGCCTTGTCTCTCCAGTCTCCGTCCGGACGTCCGTAGGCCTCCATGATCTCACCGAAGAGAATATCGGTGACCGCCGACAGGAGGTCGTCCTTGTTGTCGATGTGGTTGTAGAGAGACATGGCCTCGAACCCGAGAGCCGCACCCAACTTCCTCATGCTCAGGGTTTCGAGTCCGCTCTCGTCGATCAGATCGAGTGCGGCCTCGGCCACACGGTCACGCGACAGCGGAGTTCTCTCAACAAAGGTCATTTCCGGAGTCTAGGAGCGCCACTCCACGACGTGGAACGACCCCATCCCATCGGGATCACACAAGGCCTCAGATTCACCGACCCTGCTGCGCGCCGCGAGCGCCGTCAGATCACCGATGTGGGCTCGCTCGGCCCACACCCGGCGGCCTTCGGCAACGAGCTCCCGGATCCCATGTTCGATCAGAAAGTCGGCCTGGGAGACGATCGTGCGGGCGACATGGTCAAGCTGCATCTGGTTGAGGTCGACGTCCGCAGTGATGTCATGACCGCCGGGACCGTCCAACCAGTCGGCCTCTCCGGAGTGGTCCGAGTGGGTTCTCAGCCATCCCGAACCGCGCGCCAGCAGGTCGGATGTGGTGCCGCCGTAGTCGAAGGCGACCACCCGGAGAGTGGTATCGCAACTGATCACATCATTGATCCAAGCCCGGGCCCTGGCCTGCCACGGGATCGTGGCGCCGACCGTCGCTTCGGGGGCGAGGGTGTCGAGCACAGCGTCGATCTCCGGGTCGGGCTCACCGGGGCGGACCCCGAAGCCCCCGTGTGGTTCGTTGCACACGACCAGGGGCAACCATCCCGCATCCGTGAGTTGGGCAATGTCGAATGGAATGTTGTCGAGCAGTTCGTTGGCCAGGACCACCCCTCTGGCACCGCCGGCAGCTGCCCGGGCCTCGTGGAGGTTGGGAGCCGAGCGAACAAGCTCGTGGACTGGATGGCCGGCGCGCTGCATGGGCGACACCTCGATGGCCCACCACTCGAGCGCGCCGGCTTCCGCGCACGCCGGCCATGCCCGCATCACCGCACGAGCCAGTGTTCCCGGGCCCGCACCAACCTCGTAGACCGCAAACCCATCCGGCTCCCCGGCGGCCGTCCACCACGAGTCGACAGCGCGGGCAATCACCGCGCCGAACAACGGTCCCACCTCGGGGGCGGTCAGGAAATCGCCACGCCTTCCGGCCTGGCCGCCGGACATGTAGAAGCCGTGGGTCGGATCGTAGAGAGCAGCTTCGATCCACCGTGAGACGGGCATCGGCCCCTCGTCACGAATTCGCTCGTGCAACCGATCGGCGAGCGAGGTATCGCCCACCACGCGGTCAGCCGCCGATGCCGGCGAGCAGGCTCACCTGCGTGAAGTGGCCGATCAGACCGGGACCCACACCGAACGCCAGGGTGACCACCGCGGTGAGCCCGAGAGCGGCCATCAGCGAGAACGGAACACGGATCGTGGAAAGATCGCCGTCGGGCGCCTCCTCCACCCACATCTTCACAGCCACGCGACCGTAGTAGTAGAAGGCCACGACTGAATTGATCGCCACCACCACCGCCAAGGCTGATCCCCAGGCAGTGCCGGGCGAGATCAACGCCTCAAGCACGCGGAACTTTCCGAACCATCCACCGAGCGGAGGGATGCCAGCGAGGGAGAACAGGAACATCGACATCAAGACGGTGAGCCCCGGCGCGTACTTGAAGAGGCCTTCGTAGGAATCGATCTCGGCCGACCTCGTCTTGCGGGCCACCGCCATGACCACCGCGAAAGCACCGAGATTGGTGGCCGCGTATATGGCCAGATAGGTGACTGTGGCTCGCAATGCCTGATCGGCGACGATCACCGAGCCGCCACCGCTGGTGACGACATCGGTGGAGACAACCGCCAGCGGCGCAAGCATGTAGCCGGCTTGGGCCACACCCGAATAGGCCAGCATTCTCACGATGTTCTTCTGGCGCAGGGCCACGGTGTTTCCGACGGTCATCGACGCGGCCGCGAGGACCCAGATCATCGGCTGGTAGACGTCGTGACGGCCGATGAGGCCCACAAAGAGGATGCTCATCAGCCCGACGAAGCCGCCGGCCTTGGAAGCCACGGACAAGAACGCGGTGACAGGAGTGGGTGCACCTTCGTAGGTGTCGGGGGCCCACGTGTGGAACGGCACCGCCGAGACCTTGAACGCGAAGCCCGCGATCACGAACACCATGCCGAGTGTGACCACGGCCGCCGGTTTGTCGGTGGCGCTGACCGCCTTGTTGATGCCCGACAGCAGCGTGGTTCCTGAACTGCCGTAGAGCAACGACATGCCGTAGAGCATGATCGCGGAGGCAAACACCCCCATCAGGTAGTACTTGAGCCCGGCCTCGTTGCTCTTGAGATCACGCTTGCGCCAAGTGGCCAGCATGTAGGCCGGAATCGACAACAGCTCAAGGGCCACGAAGATGCTGATGAGGTCCCGCGCCGAGGTCATCAAAAGCATGCCGAGCACCGAGGTGAGCAGCAATCCGTAGTACTCGTTCTCCCAGTAGTCGCCCTCGGCGATGTAGTTGGTCGACATCAACACGACCACATACGCCGACAGCAGGAAGATGGCCTTCATGATGAGCGCATAGTCGTCGACCACGAAGGCCCCGCCGAACATTTCCCGGGGTACTCCGTCGACCGCGAGAGTGACAACGGGTATGAGTGCCGCCAGCAGACCGATGGAGCTGAGACTGGCAACGATGCTGCGACCGCGCTCTTTCCAGATCACGTCGATCATCGTTATCAGCACGCCGACACCAAGCAGAATCAGCTCGGGTGAGGCCGCGTGCCAGTCGATCGGAGGACGGGAGAAATGCTCTCCGGTCTGTGAGAGTGCGGCGAGCATGGTGGATCAGCCCCCGAGTGCCGATTGGGCGACCGCAGTGCACCCACCGGCGTTCTGCAGACAGTTGTCGAGAATGTTGACAACCGCAGGATCGGACACGTCGAAGATCAATCCGGGCAGGAAACCGAACACCACGATGAGCGCCAGCAATGGAGCCCACGCGATCCATTCCTGGGTGTTGACATCGGTGAGGTTGGGATCGTCGACGAACTCATCCTTGGGTTCGCCCATCCCCACACGCTGATAGAGCCACAGCAGGTAGCCAGCGGCCAGCGTGGTGCCAAGGGCGGCGATCACCATGTAGACGCGGAAGGTGGTGACCGACAGGCCGTTGGCCGGGCTGTATGCAGCGAGGATCGCCGGGAACTCGCCCCAGAATCCGGCCAGACCCGGCAGACCAAGCGAAGCCATGGTGATGATGCCAAGGATCCAGCCCATCTTGGGGGCCGACACGAGCAGGCCACCGAGACGCTTGATCTCGAGGGTGTGGTAGCGCTCCTTCACCGATCCAGCCACGAAGAACAACATGCCGGTGATCAGGCCGTGGGCGACCATGCCGTAGATGGCGGCGTTGAACCCGAATGGGGTCATGGTGGCGATGGCCAGCATCACGAAACCCATGTGGGCCACCGACGAGAACGCGATCAGCCGCTTCATGTCGGTCTGGGCCAAACAGCCGAGGGCGCCGTAGATGATGCCGATCACGGCCACGAGTCCGATCCACGGTGCCCATGTGGTGGCCGCACCGGGAAGCATCGGGATGGCGATGCGGAGGAAGCCGTATGTGCCGAGCTTCAGCAACACGGCGGCCAGAATCACAGAACCCTGCGTGGGCGCCTGGGTGTGGGCGTCGGGCAGCCAGGTGTGGAACGGGAAGATCGGGACCTTCACACCGAAGCCGATGAACATGGCGCCGAAGATCCACAGCTGCGTCGAGTGGACTATGCCAGACCCTGCCGAGGCAGTAAGCAACCGCATGTCGAAGGTGTGCATGACCACCCCGGTGGCCGGGTCCTTGGCGAGGAAGAACAG
Source organism: uncultured Acidimicrobiales bacterium (assembly GCA_964509555.1). Taxonomy (GTDB): domain Bacteria; phylum Actinomycetota; class Acidimicrobiia; order Acidimicrobiales; family Aldehydirespiratoraceae; genus SZUA-87. The sequence goes on along the minus strand of CAZDYO010000201.1, from coordinate 1,109 downwards.
GGCCAGGAAACCGAGCAGCATCAGCGCTGAACCGAACAGCGTGTAGAGGAAGAACTTGAGGGATGCGTAGCGACGATCCTCGCCACCCCACACGGCGATCATGAAGAACATGGGCAGCAGCACAACCTCGAAGAAGAGGAAGAACAGGATCAGATCCTGGGCGAGGAACGTGCCGACCATGCCGGTTTCGAGGATCAGGTTGAGGATCAGGAACGCCTTGGCGTTGCCGGGATTCGGGATGTGGTGCCACGAATAGATGATCACCAGGGGCACCACCAGCACGGTGAGCGCCAGCAGCGGCACCGAGATGCCATCAAGGCCGATTATGTAACGACTGTTGATGACGTCGATCCAGCCCTTGTCCTGCACGTATTGCAGAGTGCCGGCTGCGTCGTAGTCGAAGTCGATCATCAACGCGCCCACGAAGCCGAGTGTCACCAGCGACGTGAGCAGCGCTATCGCCTTGTGGGTGGCTTCTTCGCGCTCGGGTATGAGCATCATCACCGCCGCCCCGATGAGCGGAATGAAGATGATGGCGCTGAGGCCCCATGTGTTCAGGAAGTCGGTCATGTTGTTTTTTCCCGGGTTCCAGTGAGAGAGATCACGATTGACGAAATCACAGTGAGAGGACGATCACGAGGACACCGCCGAGTAGGGCGGCGCCGGCGAACAGGAGGGCGGCGTATTGCTGGATCCTGCCGGTCTGCACAATGCGGAATCCATCGCCGGCGGCGTTGGACGCTGAACCGCTGGCGTTGACGATCCCATCGATGATCGGTTGGTCGATCTTGTCGTAGGTGAATCGGCCGGCCTTCACCGAGGTGCGGCCCACCAGGTTGACAGTGCCGTCGATGACATTCTGGTTCACCCAGTTGGCGGCCCGGGCGATGGCGCCCTTGGTGGTGCCGGCGATGATGTCGGTGTAGAGATGATCGAGGTAGTACTTCTGCACGAGCAACGTGTGGCCGGCACGGGCCACGCTGTTCTTGGCAACGAAACCGTCTGGCAACTCGGTGAGCGACTCGCCGGTGGCCTTGGCCAGATTGTCGAGTTTCACGAAGTAATACCAGTAGGCGTAGCCGATACCGGCAAAAGCCACAAGGCTTGAG
>CAZDYO010000200.1:0-5235 GCA_964509555.1 uncultured Acidimicrobiales bacterium | reverse complement strand
CGTTGATGCCGCCCTCGGCGTGACCCTGCTCGTCACCTTGGGTGGTTCGGCCGGGCTCGTGGGATGGATAGCGCTCGTGGTACCGGTGGCCGAAGCACTCGTGTAGACCGGCGCCGCAGCGGCCACGCTCACTTGGGTGGCCATGGCCGGGTCATTCGTGGTTCTGAGCGTGATGGCCGGATCGAGCATCGATTCGGTTCTGCTCGATCTCCTGCGACACATGGGCGGCTCGACCCTGATCGCGGTTCCGGCCGCGGCGGCCGGATCGATTCTCGGACGGGACATAATGAGGGCGGACCGAACGCGTCTTCTGGCCAGTCGGCGGGCCGACGCCCTGCTTCGCGTGGGGCTTGCGGGTAGGCGGATATCGGCAGAGTCGGAGGCCGACGGCGTTCTGGCCGCGGTGGTGGAGAGTTCCCTGGCGATCGGGTTCGAAGCCGCCGATCTTGCGGTGTTCGGTGCCGACGGGACCCTCAGGGCCCACAAGATTGCCGGAATGTTCGATCACGGTGTGCCGGAAGCCGACCCCGGTACTTCCGACGGTGGATCCGAGTCCACAAACCCGATCAAGGACGCGCAGTTGCTGCATCGCCACGGTTTCGACAACGGCACCAGCTACTCGATCGATGTCGACAGCACAAGGTTGTGCCTGCGGGTATGGAGAACGGCCCCGGCCCCGGCCGGGCTGGACGACGGCGAGCTCCTGGAGATTCTGGCCAATCAGTGTGCGGTCGCGTGGCGCCAGGCGACGGCTCATCAGGTCCTGACCAGGAAGGCCACCGATCTTGCGCACGACGCGACCCATGACGCGCTGACCGGGTTGGCCAATCGCAATGGGCTCCTGGAGTACCTGGACGAGTTGTGTCTCTCGGGTGCCGAAGGTGTGGCGCTCTTGTTCATCGACCTCGATGGCTTCAAGGCGGTGAACGACGAGATGGGTCACGATGCCGGTGACCGTGTCCTGTGCATCGCCGCCGATCGGATCAAGTCTGCAGTCGGTACCGGTTTCGTGGGTCGCCTGGGTGGTGACGAGTTCGTGGCGTCCGTGCGAGCCGATTCGGCCCGGGACGCGGCCGTGGTGGGTAGTCGCATCGTGGTGGCACTGGAGGTTCCCATGCAGGTGGGCGATCACCCGGTGTTGGTCAGCGGAAGCGTGGGGGTGAGCATCGTCGATAGCTCATTGGGGGTGTCCGAGATCCTCAGGCGGGCCGATCGTGCCATGTATGCGGCCAAGCGGGCGGGCGGTGGAAGGGTGGCGGCGGTTCGTGACTGATCCCACGGTGATGCGGAATCCGGCTTCTTCTGGCATAACCTTGAAGGACGCTCCGGGTGAAGTCCCGGTGTGCATCAGGAGGCGAATGTAGTGGCAACCGGTCGATCCAGTTTCGCAAAACGACAGCGTGATATGGCCAAGAAGGCCAAGGCCCAGGCCAAACGCGAGCGACGCCTTGAGGGCGACGTGTCGGGTCCCGAAGACGGCGAAGTCGAGGAAACGACCACCGGTCCCACTCTCAGCAACGAAGAGCTCATGGAACAGGTGGCCGATCTCCACCGTCGCTATGACGATGGCCAGATGGATCTGGACACCTTCGATGAGGCCAGGGCCGCGTTGATGGCCCAAATCAGCGTCGACTGACCCGCTGCCGTCCCGGGTCGGGTCGTTTCAGATCCGCTCTGTCCGGTCGCCGTCGAACAGCGGTCGGATATCGAGATCGAGTCGGTCGGAGGCCAGTTGCATCTCATCGGGGGCAATCCCGGTGAAGTTGTCGACCGCGTCCAGGGTGGCGCCGAGAAGACGGGCATCGCTCGAGGTGTTGAGGAACAATTGCCGGTCTGCGATCACGAATTGGACGGACCTGGTGAGGGCGGCCGCGTCTTCGAGTGGTTCGTACCAGGAGAAGTGAGGTCGGGCCGGATCGGGCCAGCGCCGCCGGGCAATCGACTTGATGGTCTGGATGGCGACGTTTCGCTGGGTGCAGATCTGTCTGAGGAGGTCGAAGTCCCGACGGTATGACTCAATCTGGCCGAGGGCATGATTCCACGGGACGAGCACCGATGCGAACGGTGCCTCGGCCAAGCTGCGCAGGTGCATAGCGGGGATGCGAAGGCCATGGCCGGTGACACCGACGAAGCGGCACAATCCCTCGTCTCGGGCCTTGAACAGGGCTTCGACCGCTCCGCCGGCCGAGAACGCCGTGATCCACTCGTCCTCCTCGACCAGATTGTGGAGTTGGATCATGTCGACCTGGTCGACGCCGAGCCGTCGGAGACTCTGTTCAAGGCCGGCTCGGGCTCCCGATCCGGTTCGCGCTCCGGTCTTGGTGGCGAGAAAGAATTCGTCGCGGTGATCCTCCAGAAACGGGGCCAAACGCAGTTCCGAGTCGCCGTACGACGCGGCGGTGTCGATGTGGTTGACGTTGCGACGCGCCATGAGTTCGAGGGTTGCGTCGGCTCGGCTCTGGCTCATGGACGCCAGAGCGGCGGCGCCGAAGATCGCAACCGAGGACGAGTGGCCCGTGGACCCGAATGCCTTGACTTCGATCATTTCCCGAACCTAGGCCCGAGGATCGGTCGCTGTCGACAGTGGAAGCCGGGCGATCCTCAGGTTGCGTCGAGGAGTGTCAGGATCACTGCCCGCAGTTCATGTATGCCGGTGCCCTTCTCCGCGCTGACCCAGAGAACGTCGCCTCGCTCCACACCCAGCTTTCTGGCTACTTCGCTGCGTCGTTTTGATCTCAACGACGACTTGACCTTGTCGGCCTTCGTGGCTACGAAGGTGATCGGCAATCCGACCTCCCGCAGCCAGTCGACGGTGTCGAGATCGAGAGCCGTTGGACCCACCGCCCCGTCGATCAGGTGGAGTGCCCCGACGAGACTGTCACGCTGCTCCAGATACTCACCCAGCATCACCGACCATTTGGCCTGCTCGGCCTTGGAGACCTTCGCGTATCCGTAGCCCGGGAGGTCCATGAGCCACCGGAGCGAGTTCTCGTCTCCGACCTCGTAGGCGTTGAGGAGGCGTGTGGCCCCGGGCGTCTTGGATGTCTTGGCCAGTTTCTTGCGCTTGGCCAAGCCGTTGATGAGCGAGGATTTGCCCACGTTGGAGCGGCCCACGATGGCCAATTCGCGATGAGAGTGGGGTAGGGCGTTGACGGTTGTGTAGGACCGCAGGAACGTGAGCTTCAGTGGTCCGGCCATCCGAAGAGACTAGCGGCTGGATTGATGACAATCGGCCCTAGTGATCTGGTTGCATTTCGTGTAGTTTCATTCAGTGTGAAGCGAAGGAGTCAATCAGCGATCCGGCGACTGGCCGGGGTGTGCGCCGTAACGGTATTCGTGGCCGCGGCGTGCAACGGAAGTCCATCAGGGGAGCGCGGCACCGCCCATGACCCATCTGGTGCGAGCCTCGTGACCTCGCCACGCTCCGGGCCACGCGGTGACCCGGCCTCGGCTGTCCGGTCGCTGGTGCCGTTCGCCGGCGGCTCCACGAACATCGGCTACAACGACGGCACCCTCTCTGTCGAGGCTGGCGAACCCGGTTCGATCACCATCGTCGCCACCCCCGGCCAGGCGACTGTCGGGCGACCCGTTCGCTGCACCTGGCACGACATCGGAGGCACCGGGTATGTCGTCACCTGGAATCCCAACGAGCCGGTCGTGCCGGAGGCAGGTGGTTTCTACATTCTCGTGTGCATCCATCCCGACGACGACACCAGCCTCGTCGGCTACCCGCGGGTTGTTGAGTTCACCCCCGCGGATCCGATCCCGGGCGGTGCCGTCGGGACTGTTGAGATCGCCAAGTTCGCGGTCGACTCCATCGCCTTCCAAACCCCGATTCCGGCGCTGTCGCCACCGGGCCGTCAGATTGTCGGCGTCGAGACATGGTTGGGAGTCGCGAGCAGGCTTTCCTACAGGGACGTGTCGGCCCAGGCCGGCAACACCTGGGTCACAGTGCGGCCGGCGCTCCGCGGGGCCACATGGACCCTCGGCGATGGGTCCGAGGTCACTTGCACAGCCGATGTTGCCACGGTGTGGAACCCGGATGCATCACCCGAGGGTCAGTCGACCTCCTGCTCACATGTCTTTGAATCGGCAAGCGGCCCCCACCCGTTCGCCGGCAGGGTCGACGTCAGCTGGACCATCTACGAACTCACCGACCTTCACCCCAACACCTGGACCTTGTGGGGCATCGTCACCCGGAGCGCTTCGGTTGGTTTCCCGGTTGGTGAGTTGCAGTCGGTCATCCGCTGAAGACGGCGATCACTGCGGGTTACCGCCTCAGTCCTGGGCCAGCCGGTTGAGAAGGTCGTCGATCTCACGGGAGATGTCGGGGCCGAATCCCTGGCGCATGTCGAATTCCTCGCGTTCTATGCGGCGGGCACCCAGGGCCTTCGCTGCTGTGGTCATGTCTCTCACGAGTGCATCGGGACCGCACAGGGCAACATGGCTCCGGCGTAGACCGCGCGGGCCGAACTGCGCCTCCAGATGGGCGGGGCTCATTCTCTCGCCTTCGCCCGACACGAAAAGGTGAAGGTTTATCAGGCCGGCATCATGGGCGCTTTGAAGCTCGTCGAGGATGTCCTGGTCGTCGCGATTTCGCACCGCGTAGAACAAGTGGGGTGGATCGAACCGGGAGTCGCGTATCGAGCTCAGAAAGGGCGTTATGCCCACGCCACCGGCTATCCAGATGATCGGCTTGTGTTTGGTGGGGCGGGGCCTGAACACGCCGTAGGGCCCCTCGATTATCACGTCGGCGCCGAGAATGTCGCGCTTGCGCATCAATCTGGTCCAGTCACCGAGGTCTCGAATCAGGAATCTCACGCACTTGCTGCCCGGTTCGGACGCGATGGTGAACGGGTGGGGCTCAGACAGACCCGGATACTGGATCTTGATCATCGCGAACTGCCCGGCGCGGTGCTTGAGGGTTCTTCGGCCCGCAGGGGAGAGTCGCAGTTCGGTGGTGGTCGGGCCATGTGTGACCGACTCGACCTTGTACCGGACCCCGCGAAGCAGTGCATCGCGGCCAAAGACCCGCAGCACGTAGGCAGCCAGCCCGACCACCATGAAGCCCGTGAACCAGCGGCCCCAGCCCGACGCGTTGTCGTAGGGTTTGGTGGCTGTGTAGAAGTGCCAGCTCGCGAACGCGAACGGTATGCCGAGGAGCTTGTGGGTCCATCTCCAGTACCGGTACGGAATGAGGCGCAAGAGGCTCACGCCGACCAGCCCGTAGAGCAT
>CAZDYO010000199.1:0-5251 GCA_964509555.1 uncultured Acidimicrobiales bacterium | reverse complement strand
TCAGCCGACGCTGCCTTCCATCTGGAGCTCGATCAGGCGGCTCCACTCGACCGCGTACTCCATTGGCAGGGTGCGGGTGACCGGCTCGATGAAGCCGTTGACGATCATGCCCATGGCCTGCTCCTCGGTGAGGCCACGGCTCTGCAGGTAGAAGAGTTGTTCGTCGGCGACCCGGGACACGGTGGCCTCATGGCCGATGATTGCGTCGCCGGTTCCGACCTCCATGTAGGGGTATGTGTCGGAGATTGAGTCTTCATCAAGGATGAGAGCGTCGCACTGGACGTGGCTCTTGCAGCCGTGGGCACCTTCCTCGACTCTCACGAGGCCGCGGTAACTGCTGCGGCCTCCGCCCTGGGAGATCGACTTCGACACGATCTTCGAGGTCGTCTCGGGAGCCAGGTGGGTCATCTTGGCGCCGGTGTCCTGGTGTTGACCGGGCCCGGCGTAGGCCACCGACAGGACCTCACCGCTGGCCTTGGGCCCCGCGAGCACCACAGCCGGGTATTTCATGGTGAGACGGGAACCGATGTTTCCGTCGATCCACTCCATGTGGCCCTCGGCTTCGACCCAGGCCCTCTTGGTGACCAGGTTGTAGACGTTGTCGGACCAGTTCTGGATGGTGGTGTAGGTGACACGTGCCGACGGTTTCACGATGATCTCGACGACCGCCGAGTGGAGCGAATCGGAGGTGTAGGTGGGCGCCGAGCAACCTTCGATGTAGTGGACCTTCGAGCCCTCGTCGGCGATGATCAGCGTGCGTTCGAACTGGCCCATGTTCTCGGCGTTGATCCGGAAGTAGGCCTGCAGCGGCATCTCGACCTCGACCCCGGGCGGCACGTAGATGAACGAGCCACCCGACCAGGCAGCCGAGTTGAGCGACGAGAACTTGTTGTCGTTGGGCGGAATGATCTTGCCGAAGTATTGCTTGACGATCTCGGGGTGTTCCCTCAGGGCCGTGTCCATGTCGGTGAAAAGCACACCCTGGGCCTCGAGATCCTCACGATTGCGGTGATAGACGACCTCGGACTCGTATTGGGCGGTGACCCCCGCGAGATACTTGCGCTCCGCCTCGGGAATGCCGAGCTTTTCGTAGGTGTCCTTGATGGCGTCGGGGACATCTTCCCAGTCGTCGGAGAGAGTGTCGGTGGGCTTGATGTAGTAGTAGATGTCGCTGAAATCGATGCCCGACATGTCGCCGCCCCACGATGGCATCGGGCGACGTTCGAAGCGCTGAAGCGACTTCAGGCGGAAGTCGAGCATCCAGCGAGGCTCGCCCTTGAGCCACGACATCTCCTTGAGGATCTCCTCGTTGAGCCCCTTCTTGGGCTTGAACACGTAGTCTTCCTCGTCGCTCCAGCCAAGCTTGTAACGACTCAGATCGACGCTCAGGTCGGTAGAGGTCATGTTCAAATCTCCATCGGTGGGGCAAGCCGTAATTTCTACTACGTAGATAGTAACAAACCCCGGGAGAGCTTCATCGTCACAACCGGCCAACCTGGCCGCGATCAGCCCTCAGACGGGAAACAGTCCGGCAACCAACAAGTCGGCGATGACCTGCAGGCGGTCGGCAGTGTCGCGATGAACCCGCCGATGGCGACCGTGTGGATCGGCGATGTCGTCGTTGCCTGAACCCAGCAGACGACTCGAGGACTGAAGCGCCGCGACACGGGCGACGATGCCGTCGGGGGATTCGTGCTCGCCGGGCGGGGGGTCCAGCCCCGCGAGACACTCCACGAAGCCGGCGGCAGTGTGAACTATTGCCGTGGCGTCGGGGCAGAGAACGATCAGCTTTCTCGCATGGACCCGCTCCATCGTGAGGATCAGATCGCTCCCGGCAATCATCTGTTCGGAGACGATTCGGCTTCGGTGGCCGCCGACATCAAATCCTCTCTCGGCCATCACCTCGACGACTGTCGGCGATGCAGGTTCATCATCGAACAGAAACCCCCCGGACGACACGGTCATGGGCAGGCCGCGTTCTTCGACCAGCCTGGACACCATGGCGGCCAACATGGGGGATCGGCAGATGTTGGCGGTGCAAACCACCAGCAGCCGAAACGGCCGCGAACTCATTCGTTGCCGACTTCGCGCAATTCGGCCCGGTAGTGATGGCCTCTCTCCACGTACTTGTGGGCGTTGACGTCGTTGTCCCCTTCGGCCATGGCATCGAGACGCAACTTGGCCGGCACACCAAGTGCCATCGCACACTGCGGTACTTCCATCCCTCCGGGTACCAGTGCGGCCCCGCCGACGAGTGCGTGTGATCGTATGAGCGCGTCGTGGAGAACGATCGCGCCCGAACCCACGAGGGCGTGGTCCTCAACCCGGCAACCCTCGAGATGGGCCAGGTGGCCGATCGTGCACCAATCACCAACGATTGTCGGATGCTGGTCGGTGCAGTGGATCACGGCGCCGTCCTGAACGGATGTGAACGCGCCGATGTCTATGAGGTTCTCATCGCCACGAATGACGGCGCCGGGCCACACACTCGACTGCTCCCCGATCACCACATGACCGATGATGGTGGCCTCCGGGCTGATGTAGGCATTCGGGTGTATTCGCGGCGACCAATCACCAAGCGAGTAGACGGCCACGAATCAGAGGTCCTCGTAGCGGCCGTAGCCACCCTTGAAGAACAACAGCGGACCGTGATGGGCATCGCCGTCGAGTGCCTTCACCAATCCCACCACGATGTCGTGGTCGCCGCCGTCGTGGACCGCGTGAATCTCGCAATCGATCCACGCGATCGAATCGGCGATCACGGGCGAGCCCGTGGGGCCGGCCGTCCAATCGATGCCGGCGAACTTGTCGGGGTCCCTGCCGGCGAACTGCCCGCAGATCTCCTTTTGGTGATGGCCGAGCACGTTCACGCAGAAGCTTCCGCTCTGCCTGATCCGGCTCCAGGTCGAAGATGACTTGGCCGGACAGAACATCACCAGCGGTGGGTCGAGGGACACGCTTGAGAACGAGCCGATCGCCATGCCCGTGGGGCCGGTGTCGTCGACGGCGGTGACCACCGTGACCCCGGTCGGGAAGTGTCCGAGCACGCGCCTGAACTCGCTGCCGTCGATTGCCATGCTGTCTGATCTCCTTGTCTCGCCGCGTACGGTAGCGGACACCTCTGCATGGACACCCCCACGGTCCCATTCGAGCGCAGTCGACCACGTTCGATCAGAGAGACCTGCTCACAATGTGTTTCATGCCTTCGCCGGCGGTGATCACCGATTCGATTCCCCGGGACTTGGCGACATCGACGATGTCCTCTCGCATTTGGTCGAGCTGATCGTCGGAGTGGGAGGGATCATGGTGGAACAACACCAGATCGCGCACACCCGCCTGCGCTGCGACCTCGACCGCATAATCGATCGTGCAGTGGCCCCACGAGGATCGATCCGGAAACTCGTCGGCGGTGAATTGGGCATCGTGGATCAGCACATCAGCACCCGCACACAGGTCGAGAACCTTCGGGTCGACCCTGGTGGAATCGTCGACGGGTTGCTGATGATCGGGGATGTAGACCACCGTGATACCCCCGATGGTGACCCGGTAACCGTGGGTGAGGCCGGTGTGGGGAACCGGAGCCGAGCGGACAACCGCGTCTCCGATCTCGAACCGGGTGCCGTCGTCGTGATGAAACACGATCTCGGATGGGAGATCCGTGAAATGGATCGGGAAGAACGGCGGTGCCATGAACCTGTCGAATGCAGTGCTCATGGTTTCGTCGAGATGACCCGGGCCGTAGACGTGCATCCTAGTGTCGGACTTGTGGAGAGGCAGGAAGAAGGGAAGCCCCTGAACGTGATCCCAATGCATGTGGGAGACCAGGGCATGGATCTCCAGCCCGGGTTCGTCGACGATGTCGGCACCCCACAGCCGTAGACCGGTGCCAAGGTCGAAAACGATCGGAACATGATCGCCGCAGTGCAGCGAAACACAGCTGGTGTTGCCTCCGAACCGGGCCAGCTCGGGGCAACTGCACGGTGTTGATCCCCGCACACCATGAAACGACAACCAAACGTCGTCGCGGCCGGTCTCGTTATCCCCCATGGCGTTCGAACCTACATCCGATTCCACTGATCGTCGATAGCGATGTGACTCATGTCTCAACGAGATGCCTGACTCGGCCGGGAAGCCCGGGCACCCGCCCGAGTCGTTTCACACAGCACGCCACCCTGTGGAAGAGTGGGCTGATGCCGCCCGATGAAGCTTCGCCAGCAACCGCACCCCCGCTTCCCGAGGGATTGGTCGTGGTGGTCAAACGCGACTGTCCCACCTGTGTGCTCACCGCCCCTGTTCTCGCCGACCTGGCCGAGCGGGCGGGCCTCACCGTGATATCCCAGGACGATCCGGAATTTCCGGAGCCGGCCGACTGGGTGATTCACGACTCTGACCTCGCGCTCTCATGGCATCACGACATCGACACCGTCCCCACCATGTTGAAGGTCAGCGGCGGCGTGGCCACGGATCGCATCGTCGGATGGAACCGTCAGGAGTGGGAGGAGTTCACCGGAGTCGACGAGCTGGGGGGAGATCTGCCCGATTGGAGACCCGGCTGTGGTTCGCTCAGCGTCGACCCGACGCTCACCGACCAGTTGTCGATCAGGTTCTCGGGTTCGATCCTGAAGAGCCGCCGGGTGGAGATTGCCGCGCTGGAAGACGAATGGGAATCGCTCGCCGACCGCGGATGGAGCGACGGAATGCCGGTGGTTCCCCCCACCGAAGCCCGTGTGCTCAGGATGCTCGAGGGCACCACGCGGTCGCCCGACGACATCGTGGCGATCGTTCCCCCCGATCTCGTCGAGTGCACCGTCGAGAAGGTGGCGGTCAACGCGGTGATGGCCGGATGCCGACCCGACTACCTCCCGGTGGTGATCGCCGCTCTCGAGGCCGCCTGCACCGATGAGTTCAACATGCACGGCCTTCTGGCCACCACCATGCCGGTCGGCCCGGTGGTGATCGTCAACGGCCCCATACGGCAACAGATAGGCATGAACTCGGGAATCAATCTGCTCGGGCAGGGAAACCGTGCCAACAGCACCATCGGGCGGGCCCTCCAGCTCGTCATCCGCAACGTCGGAGGTGGCCGACCGGGAGGGGTCGACCGCGCCACCCATGGCAGCCCGGCGAAGTACGGACTGTGCTTTCCCGAGGACGAAGAGGGATCTCCGTGGGATTCGCTTGCCCAGAGTCGGGGTTTCGACCCCGGGCAGTCCACGGTCACACTGTTCCCCGGGGAAAGCCCCCGGATCAT
>CAZDYO010000198.1:0-5256 GCA_964509555.1 uncultured Acidimicrobiales bacterium | reverse complement strand
TCCGATGAGCGAGCGGCTCCCGCGCCCGGCGTCACCATCGTCGAAGTTTGTCGGCGGTGGCCAGCATGGGGGAGGTTCAGGTGGAGGTGGGGTTGAACTCGATTGGCGCATGATTCCAGAGGGCAAAGCTCGGTGCGAGCGTCATCTACAGGCCATAACCGGTAGTACCGAATGGTTTCTACAGGTGAGCACCTGTACGTGATCGCGCCATCCACACGGCGCCGATGACGGTTCCGGCGATGAGGACGAGCGTCAAGATGAGACTCGACACACTTTCCTCATCGATGTGCCAGCCAAGTACCGCGGATGCCGCAGCGAGCACGAGGAGCGACAGCCAAGCGCTCGAGAATCCGAGCCACGCCCCGAGGATCACCCAAAGTAGTGTTCTCGCGGCGGGATGGGAGAAGCTGATGTCTGGGTCGCTCCTGCTTTCCCATAGCCGGCGGAACCAGCGCGCGTAATGAGTTGCTGCCCACACGGCAATGGGAATCGCCAAAATGAGCTGGAAGGCCGGGATGCAAGCGTCCTCCGAATTCCAACAAAACGGGATGGAGGTGATGGCAAAGACGATCCACCACGTGGCGAAGCCGAGCGAAAGCACGAGCACTGCTTGGACCAACCGGAATCTCATCGAGGTGACTTCCACCACGTGGCGGAGCCTAGGCCGCAGCGACGGAGCCCGCCTGGCCGTTAGCGTTATCTGGTGAATCGGCGGGCTTTGCTTGTGAACCCGCCGATCGCCGATCGTGCCAGCCCCGGAAATGTTTCGAACATGATCGTCCGGTCGTCGAGCAGTTCCACCATCACCGAGCCGATCACGTAGTCGGACGCTGCGGCCCGGATGCCCTCGGCGAAGGTGACGCGATCCCACCGCTGGTCGCCGACCAGGTAGTCCCAGTCGACGAGTTCGTAGATGATCGGGCCGGAGTCGACGTCGACGGTGGCCGGATCGGGTGCGTTGCCCAACACCGCGAACTGTTGTGAGCGATCGATCCACGTGCCGATCGAGATCATGATCATCGACGGGTCTATGTGGTTGTAGGCGAACGCGAGGTGGCCACCCCAGTAGCGCATCGGGTCGTTCCCGCCGTAGCCGCCGGTGCCTTCCTCGAACCAGTTGCCCACCAGCCGCCCGTCGATGTCCAGGGTGAACACTCCGCCACGCGGTTCGGTGCTGCGCAGGCTCAGCGACTCCATCTTGGCGGCGATCTCGGGGGTGAAGTAGGCGAAGGTGTCGGGGACGTGGGTCTTCCACGGTTCGCGTTCGTAACTGGCCGGGTCGACGATGCCGTCGGACTCGTATTCGAGATCGATGATGTTGTAGTCGACGTTCTTGGTGAACCATCCGATCTTCTCGCCGGCCGTCACCGGGAGGTCGGTCCGGGTGTACCCGCCGGCCTCCGGTGCTTGCCGGGCGATTCGTGGTTCCAGGGCGGTGATGTGGATGAAGATCGAGGAGACCGAGCAGGTGTGGCGGATTTCGAGCCGGTAGTCATCGACGATCCCGGCCCGGTCCTCGGTGACTGGCACACCGAAGTGTTGGATCGACATGATCCGGCCGTCGGCGGGGGAGTAGACGTCGATGTGACGCTCGGGGTCTTTGAAGTTCTGGAAGTATTGGTGGTCGACCGGGGTGACGTGGGAGTCGGTCATCAATCCGAACGGTGTGAGGTACTCGACGGCGTCGAGATCCACCGGTGGGTGGCGGAACGTCTCGGGTCGGCACTCGGGGGGCGCTTCGGTCGACGACGGGGGTGCCTGCTCGGTGGCGACGGTCGGCTGACTCGCTGTGTTGTCGGGTTTGGGGACGGCGACGGTCGCGGCGCTCGCGGCGACGGTAGTTGGTGCCGGTGCGGTGGTCGTCGCTGCCGGCGCGACGGTCCCGGCTGTCGACCCGCACGCCGTGGCGATGAGGGCGAGGGACGCGATCAGGGCGAGGCGTCGCACACCGGTCCATCGGTTGGCGCTGGCCTGGTTTGAGGATTCGAGTCCTTCCCGCGGGTGGCCCCGTCATCGCCCGCTCCGCCCGGCCGTCAGGGGTCGACCCAGCCGTTCGGTTCGCAGCCGTGGAGCCCCTTGGTCTGTTGCATCATGACCGGCGCCGGCAGGCCTTCGCCGGGGCAGTGGTCGTGGGACGGGCCCATGATGTAGTGGCCGATTTCGTGGTTGACGAGGTATCGGCGGTAGGTCTCGAGGTCTCCCGGCCATGTCTCGGTGGCGCCGAACCAGCGGTCGCTGTTGAAGGCGATCCAGCCGTTGCGGCCGCACGAGTATCTGCCGTTGGTTGCCAACGGTGCGCACAGCTGGTCGACCCGCTGTGGGGTGGCGACCGTCATGGTGAACAGGCCGCCTTCGTCGACCAGCCGGAAGCCGACACCGCGCCCGGTCCAGGAGCGCTCATCGCTGAGAGTCTCGATCACGAAGGCGACGAGTTCGGCGCGGGTCAGCCTGTCCGACAGAGCCGGGTCGACCTCGATGCGGAACTCGATCATGGGCGATCCGTCGATGTCGAGCGTGGTCGGTGCGTTGGTGGTGGTTGGAGGTGACGTCGTGGTCGGCGGTGGGACACGCGTGGTGGTCGGCGCGACTGTTGTCGTGGCCACAGCGGTCGTTGTGGTGACAGAGAGGGTCATGCTGGTCGACGGCGGGCCGACGGATGTTGACTCACCGGGACCGGCCGAGTCGCTCTTTGAACAAGCGGCGACAGCGACCGTGAGCATCAACAAGCCGACAATCTTCATCACCCCGATACGCACCAGAGCATTCTGCACCGGAATCGGTCATGGGATCCGGCATGCTGTGACGCGTGACCGCAGACGACCCGATAGCGCTCTCGATTCTCGACTTGGCGATCATCGGCAAGGGTGAGACGGCATCCGACGCGCTGCGCTCCACGGTCACTGTGGCGCAGCTGGCCGAACGCTTGGGCTACCGACGGATCTGGTACGCCGAGCACCACAACATGAAGGCCATTGCCTCGTCGGCCACCGGCGTTCTCATCGCCCATGTTGCCGCCAACACCACGACGATTCGTCTCGGTGCCGGGGGCGTGATGCTTCCCAATCATGCGCCGCTCACCATCGCCGAACAATTCGGAACGCTGGCCACTCTCCACCCCGACCGCATCGATCTGGGGCTGGGGCGGGCGCCCGGGAGCGATCGCAACACCATGCACGCCCTGCGCCGCGACGACCGGTCGTCGGACCGGTTCCCGGATGATGTTCTCGAATTGCAGGCGTTCCTCGGCGACACGTCGCGAGTCCCCGGAGTGGTGGCGGTGCCTGGAGCCGGCACGAACGTTCCGCTCTACATCCTCGGGTCGTCGCTCTACGGAGCCCGACTCGCAGCGCAACTGGGGCTGCCCTATGCGTTCGCATCGCATTTCGCCCCCGGCGCTCTGCTCGACGCCGTCGCGCTGTATCGACGCGATTTCCATCCGTCCGAACAGCTGTCTGAGCCCCACGTGATCGCGGGCGTGAACGTGATCGCATCGGACACCGACGCAGATGCCCAACGGCAGATGTTGGAGGTCAGTCGTCGGCGTATCGCCCGGTTGACCACGACCGAAAAGGAGCTGACCGACGAGGAAGCCGATGGTCTGCTCCGGTCACCGCAGGGTCAACAGATAGCCCAGATGATGCACTACACGGCCGCCGGCGGGCCCGAACTCGTTGCCCGCTACCTGAGAAATTTCGCAGCCGAAGTTGGTGCCGATGAGTTGATGACCGTGCACCCGTCGCCGACCATCGATGAACGACTCCGGTCGATCGAATTGTTGGCCGAAGGGTTCATGCAGAGCTAGTTGAGCGACCCGGGTCGGCCGGGTCATGAAGGGGCAGACAAGAGTGATCAACGCCAGCGGCATCCCGCGGGGAACCGCACGGCGAGGTGTCGGCCGGATGTCTCGCCGGCGGTTGCGTCTAGAGGCCGTCGGCGACAGCGGCGAACCAGGCCACATCGACGGCGTTCTCGCGGCCCCACGCAGGACGATAGGCCACCGGGGAGCCGACCGATGGTTCGCACAGCGCATAGATCGTGAACAGAAACACCTGACCATCGCGATTTGGTCCGATGAACTTGTTGTCGAATTGCGTGTCGCCGATCGTCACGATGGCGGAGCCGGTTGTGCGTTCGACCACGCCCTCCGGAAGCAACTTCAACAGCGCGGGATCCGGAACGTCTCCACTCGTGAAAGCAGATTCCGGTAAGGACGTGAGGCTTGGACTGATATCGGATGCGCTCCACCGCACCCCGCCGATCGGCCAGCCATCAGCGTCAAGATCGGTACTGGCGAGGACAGCCTCTCCTCGGCTGTTGTCGACTTTCTGAATGGTGATCATCAGTTCGCTCGCCGCCGCCGGCACCCCACTCCACTCGAACCTTGGGGTTGGAAACCCGAACGCGTAGGCGGCGCGCTGCGAATACTCGGCGGAGATGGTCGGGCCCACGTCGGGGCTCGAAAAAGTCATGGTTGACGGCGCTTCGGCTGCGGCCGCACATGCGGTGGGCCCGGCTTCGGGTGAGGCCGGTGTGGCACCAACGACAGCGGTTGTGGTGGATCCGGATCCCAGCGAGGTCTGGGGTGGTTCTGTCAGTGAGGTGCTCGGCGACGAATCGGTGTTGTTGTCGACGATTTCTCCGGCGGTGTCGACTGCGATCCTGTCTCCGTCGGATCCACCGGCAAGCCAGAAGGCCACTCCTGCGGCAATGACTGCCAACACGCCCACCAAGAACCAGGGTGAAAAACCGAAGGGAGCAAGCAGCGATGATGATGAAGGCGACGGCGGCGATGGGGATGAGGTGTCGGCTTCGTGTTCGGCAGCTTCTTGGGCTATTGCGTGCCTGAAATTCTTGTTGGCTGCCCAAGCGTGGATGTACTCCGTCTCGTCCTCACTGAGAACATCCGGGCTGTCGTCGTCGAGGAGATCTCCCAATGCCTGGGATGGGCCGCCAAAGGGATTCCCGGTGAGACCGCCGGGATCGAGAAACGGGTTGTATTCATCATCAGGATCGGCAACCGGATTGTTGTCATCGCCCATGACCTAACCCCCCGAACGTCAAGCGAGTCCTGCTCAACGTAGTCGCCGGATGGTTTCTATGCGGCCGTTACCGGCCTTGGGACACTCCAGGTGTCGGGTGTCATGTCTTCGGGAGTCTGGTCAGTGGCGTCGCTGGCTGGCCAGAAAATTCCAGATCACCGCGCTCGAGTCGAGATTGTCATACGGCGCACCGGCCAGACGTTGTTGAAGCCGCCCG
>CAZDYO010000197.1:0-5274 GCA_964509555.1 uncultured Acidimicrobiales bacterium | reverse complement strand
CTTCACACCGACATTCCGGCAGGCCACGCCAATGTCGATCGCGTACTCCAGGAACACGGTGGGATCGTTGTAGGTCAGGGCCACGCTGCTGCAACCCAGACGGAGGGCCGCGTCGGCTATCTCGTCGGGCATGGCCGAGTCGGCCAGGGTGGTCATCTCCCTGGACTTGGAGATGTCCCAGTTCTGGCAGAACCGGCAGGCCAGATTGCACCCGGCGGTGCCCAGCGACAGGATCGGGGTGCCGGGCAGAAAATGATTGAGGGGCTTCTTCTCGATCGGGTCGATACAGAACCCGCTTGAACGCCCGTAGGTGTCGAGCACGATTGCATCATCGAACCGGCTTCGTACGAAACACAGGCCCCGTTGTCCTTCGTGGAGCTTGCAGGCCCTTGGGCACACATCGCACTGCACGCGTCCGTCGGCGATCGGATGCCACCACTTGGTTGGGACGGTGTGTGAGCCTGACATCGCACAGACGATCAGATTCTTGGCCGGGTCGTTCCCGGCCCCGACACGAGACTACGCCCCGACAGCCCTGCAGGGAAGGTCGCGCCGAGGCCCGGTAGCGGGGGCATCGCCTGGGTGCTGCTGCGCCGTCCCCAGGGCGCCATCGCTCAATTCGAGGATCCGATCGCAGCCGGCGATGCTCGCGGCCCGGTGGGCTATCACCAAAGTCGTGACGAACCCCTTGAGCTCGAGCAGGGTTCGGTTCACAGCCACCTCGGAGGCGGCATCGAGAGCCGATGTCGGTTCGTCGAGAACAAGGAGGCGAGGGTGCCCGGCGAGGGCCCGGGCGATGGCGATCCTTTGCTTCTGACCACCGGAGATACGTGATCCAAGGGTGCCGGGGTCGGTGTACAGACCGTCGGGCCAGGCCTCGGCCTCGTCGAGAATGTGGGCGGCCAGGAGCGCTCGGCGAATGTCGTCGTTGGTGACCCAGGTGCGATGGAACCTGACGTTGTCGATGATTGTCCCGCGGATCAGCACCGGCTCCTGGCGTACCCAGGCCACACGGTCGTTGCCGGTGGCGGAACCGGTCCGGCGGGTGTGGCCATCGACGCGGACGGTTCCTGTGTGCGGTGTGCGAAGACCCACGATGATCTCGGCCAGGGTTGACTTGCCGGCTCCGGAAGGACCGACGAGCCCGACCAATTCTCCCGCGGTGAGCCTGAGGTCGACGTTCTTCAGCACGGCGTGGCCGGGCTTGTGGCTGAAGCTCACCTCCTCGAGTTCGACCTCCATCGGAGCGTCGTCCAGCCTCGGGCGATGCTCGGCCGGCTGTCGCTGCCGGGATTCCTCGAGGGGTTTCAGATCGGTTTCGAGTTGGTCGAGCCAAGCGGAGGCCTCCAACGTGGCCTGCCAACTTCTCTGGGCCGACTGGCCGTAGGAAACCGATCTCAGCAGCACCAGGGCCACCACCGCGAATCTCAGAATCTCCCCGGACCCGACCGCGAGCACCGCGGCCAGCATTCCGAGCACCAGCGCCAGGCTCGAGACCTTGTAGACGGTGGTGTTGAGACGCCCCAGCAGCCGGGTTCTGAACACCTTGTCCGAATGGGCGACGTTGATCTTGTCGATGACGTCGGCCGACTCCGTCTGGACACCGAACACTTCGATCTCACGCGCCACCGCGCTGTGCTGCTGAATGGAGCGCACGTAGTCACGGGTGAGCCCGGTCAGGTTCGCCTGCTCACGCCGGGACATCTCGGCGAGGGGCACGCTCACGACCAGGAGCACGCCGATGCCGAGAATCACGGTGCCGGCCGCCAGTGCATCGACGAGCAGGGCGGTGGCCAACAGAACGGCGAAATTGAATGACGACGAGACCATCGCTGCGAGATCCGACACGGCGGTCGAGACCTTGGAACCGTTGACCGTCGCCAGTTGGACCAGCGCGGGTCCCTCGAGCCGTTCCTTGGCCGACCACTCGGCTTTCGAGTAGGACTCGATGAGATGTCGGCGCAGTCGCCGTGTGACTCGGGAGAACAGACGGGCCGACATGACTGCGGTGACCGTGTCGTTGGCGGCGTATGCCAGGAGCAGTCCGAATCCTATCCACAGAGTGGTCGAGGGGTTGTCGGGAAGCACGGAGAACGGTCCGAGCGACACGGTGCCCGAGCTGCCTCCGGCAGTGAACGAGGTGGCGACGCTGGCGACCATCACCAGGATCATGGCTTCGATGAAACCGCCGATGGCCGAGGTCGTGCCGATGAGAGCGAGCCTGGCGCTCATCGGGCCGGAGAGATGCTCGATCCGGCGTTTGATCTCGAACGGGCGCCGTGAACGATCGAACGCCCCGCCCGTACGGCCGGTGGGACCGGACCCGGACCTGCCGAACGGGATTCCGGCCAGTGAGACAAGGCTCCGCGCGTAGCTCTGCACCAACTGCTTTGCGCACTTGGGTCGCCGGGTCCTGAGGAGCGACATCCACAGGAGCCGACGGGTCCGTCCCCGGTCGAAATCCCGTTCATGGAGGACGCTCGACATGGTGGAGACGCGCCTGTCTATCAACCGATCGGTATCTCGGTCGTCACCTCTCAGTGCAAGGAGCGCCTTCGCCCGGCCATCGGCAAGTTCGGCCACATGTGAGGTGAGCGAATCGGGAAGGGCCCGATACAGCACGGCATCGATGGGCAGGTACCTGAAGCGGGCAACAGCCGACAGTCGCAGGATGAAATCGAAATCGTCAGCCAGCAGATCCTCGCGCCACGGCCCGACGGTGGTCAGCAGGGAGGTCCGAACCATGAGGGCCGGCCCACCGGGCATGAAGGAGTCGCTGATGAAGTGATGAAGGATGTCGCCCTCGTGTTTCGGGCCAGGGGCGGGGGGACGTCGCTCTCCGGTCGGTCGCCCGGAGGGGTCGTGGTAGACCATGTCGGAATACACCACGCCGACCTCGGGATTGTCGAGCAACACCTGAGCCTGACTTATGATGCGATCCGGATAGAGCTCGTCGTCTCCGTTGTGGATCACCAGGAACTCGCCGCGGATGTGGGGAGCCGCGAGATTGAGGATGGCCGGGAGCCCGACATTCGACTCGGATTCCACGATCACCGCGTCTGGCCGGTTGAGAGCGCACCACTCGTCGATCCGATCGGCCGTGTCGTCCGTGGATCCGTCGTTGGTGATGATCAGCTGGATGTTCTTCTCGGATTGAGCCGCGACGCTCCCGAGCGCGCCGAAGACGAACTCGGCCTGGTTGTGAAACGTGACGATGACCGTCACAAGTGGCCGGGAGGACGTCATGTCGTGACCTTGTCTGTCCGGCGACCGCGGCGGGCGATGTTGGTGGTCCGGGCCATGGCGATCTTCAGTGGTTTGCGCCGCAGTGATCGGTTCTCGGCGGCGAGAGCGTCGCGTTCGCGGACCAGGTCCAGGACCTCATGTGCCCAACGGCCGTGTGGTTCCGCTGTGCTCACCAGGGGCGTGTGAGTACCGGCAAGAGCGGTGAGACGGTGCCACCTGTCGATGACCGGGGCCGCGACGGTGTCGCTGCTTCGGCGGACACCGATCGAGTGATCGATACCCGAGGCGGCGACCCGCACCCGGGCATCCGTCTCCGGACCATCGGGCAGGCCCATGAACCGGGCCACCCCCTCGAGACTCGCCATCGGGTCGTTCCTGAGCGTCTCGAAGCCGATGACATGAACGTGGCGCCCCTGCAGGAGCTGCTCCGCTCGGGCGTTGTAGACCTCCCACAATGCCAGCCCGTGAACGGTGGTGAACCCGTCGCGGCGAGTCAGCGAGTGGGCAACATCTGCCGGATGACGCGTAACGAAAACGATCCGGGTGTCGTTCGGTGCCAGTTCCCAGGCGTCGAAGGTGAGGCTGAGGCGGGGGTCCTTGATCAGACGTCCGTGTCCCGGGAAGACATCCTCCATTGTCTTTCGGGCCTCGGCAAGCCAGGGCTCGCTCGGTTGGGGCATGTTCGCGGGCGGGTACTTCCATTGTCCTCCGCCGGCCTCCAGCAGTGCCTCGTTGTGGTCGACAAGACGCCGCGATTCGAAGTGGTCGGGGTTGTCGGTGGCGTGGATCGCCTCCTCATGGGACGGGCCGCGCCAGCCGAGCTCGCTCAGGCAACGGCACACGGCGCTGGTCCCGCTGCGATGCATTCCGATGACCACTGCGGTGTGAAGATTCAACATGCGGTGACCCCGGTGGTCGACTGGTTGGTGCTTTCACATCTGCGGGCCCGAAGCCATCGCGTGGCCGAGCTCATGACCGCGGCGAACTCACGGGTCTGGCGGACGGCGCTGTGGCCGGCTCTCCTGCGGCTGTCAGCGGACTGTCTGCCCCGTCCGGCCCAGACGCTGACTGAACCGGCCAGGTTTCTCGATCTCTCGCTCATGACGTGGCTGAGCCCGGCGGTTCCGTCACGCTTGATCCTGAGTCGGCTGGTGTTGACCGAGATGGTTGATGCCACGGAATCGGACGCGGAACCAAGCCCCCACGCGATCGCATCCGGTTTCACGGTCACGCCCCAGCCATGGTCAGCGGCCCTGAGGCAGAGATCGACGTCTTCGCAGTAGGAGGAGAACGCGTCGTCGAATCCGCCGATGTCGGTCATGCACCCGGCCGACAGCATGAGGAGGGTGCCCGATGCCCAGTCTGCGGTGTGGGCTCGCTCCGGATCGGTGATCATGGTGGCCCTGCGGCCGTCCCAGAGGCCGCCGAACGAGATGGCAGGCCGGGTGAGCGCGGGGGCGACTATCCCCAATGACGGGTTGGCGACCGCGGTGTCCATCAGTGAGCGAAGGGTGTCCGGTTCAACGTGGGCATCGTGGGATGCGATCACCAGGTGGGCCTGTGCCGGGTGAGCCTTCATCATTTCGGCCAGGCCGAGGTTCGCTCCTCCGCTGTAGCCGAGGTT
Source organism: uncultured Acidimicrobiales bacterium (assembly GCA_964509555.1). GTDB lineage: Bacteria > Actinomycetota > Acidimicrobiia > Acidimicrobiales > Aldehydirespiratoraceae > SZUA-87. The sequence goes on along the minus strand of CAZDYO010000197.1, from coordinate 404 downwards.
GCGGGCCGGTCGCATGAGTCGAACCCTGTCGGGTAGGTCCTTCGGATCGAGGTCGAGGCTGTTGTCGACGACGAAAATCACCGGTCTGCAGCCCCGGCTGCCTGCTATCGATTCGATCGACGAAGCCAGCCACTCGGGCGCGTTCCAGTGGATGAGGCATACGGGTATCAGTGGCTCGTTGGCCTGCTCCATGCGTCGCATCCCATCCATCGGATTGTCTCCACAACCCAATCGGCGGACGAATGATGATCTTGAGCGGCCGGGCGGGGCCGCTCACATCCGGACGCGCTCGTTTCCGGGGTCGTACCACGATCGCAGCGATGCCGTTGCCGGGAGCGGCCGGAGGGCCACTTCGATCTCCCAGTCGCCGTTGTGGATCCAATCGATGGTGACCCCATCGGGGT
>CAZDYO010000196.1:0-5284 GCA_964509555.1 uncultured Acidimicrobiales bacterium | reverse complement strand
CTGGAAAGCATTCAGCAGTTGGTGGCCGAACATCTGGTCAGCTACAAGCAGGTGAGAGCGCTGGAGATAGTGGACTCGATACCCAAGAGCGCGTCGGGCAAGATCCTCAGGCGCGAACTGCGCGACCGGTCGTAATAGGCGTCTGGGTCAGCTACCGGCGGCGACGAACGTCGCCGCCGGGAAGTTCTCCGCGAAACCCGGCTCGAAGATGGGGGATGCGTCGACCCTGTCGGTGAGTTGATCAATGAAGAAGCCGATGGTGTAGGTGTCGATGATTCGCTGGGCCTCGACCCAGTCGAGGTGGACATCGGTGCATCCCTCGACGGCGTAGGAGTCGATGGCGTCGATGACGATCTGCGGTATGCCCTGGATCGTCGGCAGCAGCTGCTGATACAGACAGACGTCGCTGAATGACTGATGTCCGGCGCCCTTGATGTCGACCCGGTAGAGAGGCCGGCCGGGCATCTCGGCGAACGGACGGTCGACATTGGTTGACATGTCGACGGTTATGTCGAGCGTTCCGCCGATCAACAGCGCGGGCACGTCGATGCTTCCCAGGGTCTCATCCGGGATCGACTCGGTGAACGCAGCCAAACCCACGATCGCCTTCACCCGAGGGTCGGCGGGTGACTCTGGGGTGTCGCCGACAACATTGAACTCGGTCCAGCCTCCCAGCGAGTGGCCGACCATGCCGATGTTGTCGGCGTCGACAGACGCTGACATGTCGGCGAGAACCGGGCTCCCGGCACCATCGAGAACCGATGAAAGAACAAAATCCATGTCGGCCAGTCGGTTGGACTCGACGACTTTCGGAGGGTCGGCATTTCCGAAGAACGCGTCGATCAGGGTGTTACCGACATGGTCGGGAGCCACGACGATGAACCCATGGCTGGCGAGCCGCTCGGTGAGAAACGCGCTCACCCAGCGAAGGCCATTGTTGCCATGGCTGTAGGCAACGAGCGGGAACGGTCCGTCACCGGACATCGGAGGACCGTCGAGGGCGTGCTCGGAGGCGTATTCGATGGTGGGGGCGAACGAGTAGACCGACGGCTCCGCGGAGATTCCCTGGTCGACCGGATACCAGATGTCGACGGGAAGCGTGCGGCCATCCCGCGAGTCGTCAACCAGGGAGATGGTGGTGCGTCCCACCTCATAGGGTCCGAAGTCGGCGGCATCGACGACCACGACCGGCGCTGCCGTGGTGGTTGTGGTCGTTGTGGTGGTGGTTGACGTCACCGCCGTTGTCGAGGTGGGGACAGCGGTTGTTGTCGGGCTGGTGGTCGATGACGGTGTCGTCGAGGTGTCAGACCCGCCGGAGCAGGCCGCAGCCAGCAACGCGGCGAACGCGACAACCGCGCCTGACCTGATGATGGACGATCTGGGAGACATGGTCGTCAGTGTGCCGGGTTCGAGGCTCAGCCGGCCGCGGGCAGCGGATCATAGGAGGGGGTGGCCTCCGACGCCGGCCTGGTGTCGTAGATGGTCACCGTGCCATCGGGGTCGAATGCCGCTGGAGCTCCACTCGGAATCTCACCGGGCAGGTATCGCTGCCCGCCGTTCGCGAATCGCCAGAGACCGGATCCGTCCTTGCCGGTTTCGTCAGGTCCGACGGCCTCGGCGTCCCACCAGATCTCAGCGATGTCGTCAACCCCGAAGTAGTCAGGTTCGATATCGGCCGGCCAGCGCCCCTGGTTGCCGAACGATATCGATGGCGCGGTCAGCGCAGAGACGGTGGGGGGATTCCCGAACAGTGCGTCGCGGAAGTGCTCAGCGGTGAGGTCGGGGCCAACGGCGGACAGTGCGGCGTAGAACAATCCCGGCGTGGGGTCGATGATCCCGATGCTGTCGTTGGCGGCTGGGTCCTCGCCGTTGAACCACCGGTACTTGGCGAACGCCCCGGCTTCCGTGCTCGACACACGAGCCGACAGGTTGGAGATACCAAAGGCGTGGGCCCACTGCTGCTGGTCGTAGGTTCGCGAGAACGCGGCTGTGTCGATCAGGACGGAGCCGGTGACGATCCACTCCGGGAAGTACTTCTGAGCGGTGGCTTCGAGAGTGAATTCCCGCGGAGCGATCGGATCTCCGTTGATGATGACCGAGGTGACGCCGGCGGCCTTCAATCGGGTGATGATGCTGGATGCCGACTCCTGAATGGTGGCCGGATTGAGAACGTATGACTGCGACTCGGCAATCTCAACGCCGTAGTCAGCCAGGGCCGCCTCGAACTGGGCGTTGTTGTCGGCTGATGCCTGGCTGGATTCGATCCAGATCCTGCCGAACACCCGGGTCTTGGCGTGCATTGAGTCGTCGCCGGCGTGTATGGCAGAGTCACCCGCCAGCCTCTTGCCGATGTACTCCGCGACGAGGAGATTGAGCTGCTCCGGGCCCTTGCTGATCTGGTAGGCGAGGGGATCGAACTTCTCGTAGTAGTCCTGGGGTTGGCCGGGCCCACAGGCGATGCAAGGGATGCCGCGGGCATGGAGTTCATCGGCGAAGGCGTTGGTGAGGCTCGGGCCGCCCCACACCATGAACGGCTTGATGTCCTCGGCAATCTTCACCGCGTCGGCACGCGCGGAAACATCATCGATGATGGTGCCGGAACCCTCGACAACCACAAGCTTCACCTTGCGGCCGTAGGTCTCGTAGTAGGTCTCGTAGTAGGGGAGCAGCCCGCGCATGGTGTCCTCGTAATCGGCGTTGGTGTCGTCGTTGAGGATCGCTGAGGTGATGTAACTCAGAATCGGATCGGAGTCCTGCGCCAGCCACCAGACGATGGTTATCTCGTCGGCCGTGACCCCTGGTGCGGTGGCCCCGCCGTTGTCGCCGGTGAATGGCTGCCAGCAGGGCGGGGCAAAGAAATCCGATGACTTCACGCGGCCGGTCGTGGTGTCGCAGCGGGCACCGAAGTCGACGCTGATCCCGAGGTCCTGGGCGGTCTGGAAGTTCATCACGCCATCGGGCAGTGGGCTGACCGGTCCCGGGGCCTCGGTCGATGCAGGGCCGGAGGCTGTGGTGGTGGAGTTGGTGGATGAGGCACCGGTCCCTGCGGTGGTGGTGGGTGGCACCGATGACGACGTGGGCGACTCGGTGGTGGTGGATCCGTCTCCCCCCGATGACAGGACGACCACCAGGCCGACGACGACGATCAACGCAATGGCGACGATGGGTCCGTATCTCCGCAACGCCACCGAGCGGTTTCCTGCTGAGTGATCCGATGATGCTGGCTGCATGTCTGCCTTCTCGTCTGGCTGGATGTGTTGGGAATGTCAGTTGGGGGAGAGGCCCAAGGACGGTTGGCGTGTGCCTGACCGGCCGATGGCCGCGCTGTCGGTGCCCAGGTAGGACGCCACCACGACCGGGTCAGAAAGTACATGCTCCGGGGTTCCCTCGGAAATGATCGCACCTTGGTCCATGGCGATGATGCGGTCGGCGACCGAGCCGATGAGGTTCATGTCGTGTTCGATGACCAGCAAAGCGGACCCCATCTCGATGCGCATTCGTTCGAGCACAGGGCCAAGTGCCTCAACCTCACGTTGTGCGATACCACTCGATGGTTCGTCGAGCAGTACCACGGTCGGACGGTGGGCCACCACGCATGCCAGGTCGACCATGCGGCGGCTGCCGGTCGACAGTTCACGAATGAGGCTCTTGCGGTACTCCTGAAGCCCCATCAGGTCGATGAGCTCGTCGACTCGTTCGTGCACGCGGGTCTCGCTGTCGAAGGTGGTCGGCAGATGAAGGGCTGCGGTGACGACGCTGCGCGACTCGACCCAGCGTTCGAGGGCCACGGCGAGGGTCTCCTCAACGCTGAGCGACGGAAACAGCCTGGCATCCTGGAAGGAACGGCCAAGGCCGGCGAGGGCTCGGGTGGAGGCCGGAGCGCGGCTGATGTCGCGGCCGGCCATTTCGACGCGCCCGCCATCGCTGGTGGTGGACCCGCCCACCAGGTCGAACAGGGTTGTCTTGCCGGCGCCGTTCGGTCCGATGAACCCGAGGATCTCGCCATCGTCAACCGTGAAGCTCACATTGGATACCGCTTCGATGCCCCCAAAGCTTCTGCTCAACCCGTTCACCGCCAACGCGGGGATACCTGCGGAGCGGGTGGCGGAGCCGCGGTCTCCGACCGGAGAGTTGCCGGAAGACTTGGTCGCGTCCCCCAGGAACACCGAGCGGAGAAGATCGTGTCGCTCCAACAGGTCGGTGGTTGGGCCATGAAACTTGATTCGGCCACGTTCCATGAAATAGGCGGTGTCGGCCAGCTCCAGGGCCACGTTGACCGACTGCTCCACCAGTATCACCGTGACGCCGGAAGCGGCGATTGATCTGACCATCTCGAGGAGTCGTTCGACGACAATCGGTGCCAACCCCAACGACAACTCATCGATCATCAACAACGTCGGGCGCATGAGATGAGCCATCCCGAGTGCGAGCATCTGCTGCTGCCCACCCGAGAGGTCGGCGGCCGGAGAATGAAGCCGGGGGGCCAGCTCGGGGAACAGCTCCAGCACCTCGGAACGGATCGCGGCGATCTCGCCGGAATCCCCACGATGGACCCATCCGGCGGCCTCGAGATTCTCCGAGACTGTGAGACCCGGGAAGACCCCCGCACCACCGGGAACCTGCACGATCCCGCGTTGGGCGATCTCGTTGGGTGGCGCGTGGGTGATGTCGCGGCCGTCGAAAATCACCGCACCGTTGTCGGCCTCCACCACACCCGAAATCGCCCGAAGCAGGGTGGACTTGCCGGCACCATTGGTGCCGAGAAGAGCCACCACATCGCCCGAGTCGATCTCGAAATCGACATTGTGGAGCACGCGGTTGCCGTCGTATCCGACGTCGAGCCCGCGGCAGAGCAACAGCTTGGCCCGGCCGGCGCGACGCTCTCTCACCACCTCGGCCCGGGCTCGGGCGGTGTTGCGAACCTGTTCGATGTCGGAACCGATGAGGCTGCCAGCGGAGGAGAGAATCAATCCGCCGATGACGAACACCGGAACCATCATCAGCATTCCCTGGCGTATGCCCCAGGTATCGGCGATCCATCCGATGAGGGGGAGCACGAGCAGCCCCGGGAGCACCCACAATGAACCAATCGAGAAACCCATCGACCGGGCCCTCGGCGGTATCGCCAGCGACAACGAGGCGAGGATTCCAGGCCCCACAACGGCCAGACAGAGAGCTATCAGGATGTTGGCCGCGATCGCGACGCCCAGGATCGGAACCACGGCGAAAACCGCCGACAGGCCGGCAGTGATCAACGACACCACGGCGAGGAATCCCAGGATCA
>CAZDYO010000195.1:0-5323 GCA_964509555.1 uncultured Acidimicrobiales bacterium | reverse complement strand
GTTCCAGCGCAAAGGTCGGCCGTAGGAGCATTCGTCGCAGGGTGGCCCGGCGCAGGCGATCGCGCAGGTGTGCGAACTCACCTGGCAGCTGCGGGGCCAAGCAGGAAAGAGGCAGGTGGAGGGGGCCCGAGTGGGGATCACCGCCAATCAGGGATTGTTCGGCCATGGCTCATCCGTGCTGGTGCGACGATGACCATCCACCAGACGCTTGGAGACAATGGCGTCCTCGAGTTGGTCATGGACAACCCCAAGGTGAATGCCCTGCCGATCGCCGACACAAGATCAATCGCCGAGACCTGCAGCTCGATTGCCGGGCGGACGGAGGTGCGCGCGGTGGTGCTCACGGCGATCGGTCGCGGTTTCTGTGCGGGCGTCGACATCAAGGAGATGCAGTCGATGCCCGGCAACGAAGGCATCCTGGCCGTCAACCAGGCTTGCTTCGATGCCTTCCGTGCCGTCTACGAATGCGCGGTGCCGGTGATCTGCGCGGTCAACGACTTCTGCCTCGGCACCGGAATCGGACTGGCCGGCAGCGCCGATGTGGTTGTGGCCGCGGCCGGGGCGAGATTCGGTTTGCCCGAGATCGACAATGGCGCCTTGGGGGCCGCCACCCACCTCGGGCGGCTCGTACCCGAGAAGCACCTGAGATGGATGCTCTACAGCTGCGAGCCGGTCGCGGCCGAACAGCTCCAATCATGGGGAACGGTGCTCGAGGTGGTTCCCCTCGATCAACTGTCCGACACCGCCCATCGGGTGGCGGCGATGGTGGCATCAAAGAACCCCACCGTGATGCGGGCCGCCAAGAGATCACTCAACGGCATCGATTCCGACCCGAGCCGCAGTTACAGATTCGAACAGGGGTTCACGTACGAACTCAATCTCCACGGTCTCGGCGATGAGGCCCGCGATTCTTTCATGAGGGGCGAGCGTCCCTCGAACAGCGCGTCAGTCGTCGGTGAGACGGCTGCCGAATGACCGCAGTCGCTCAATGGCGTCGGTGTCGACCTCGGGGCGGGTCGCACCCAACGCGTCCTTGATCTTCGAGTAGGTGGACGCCTCCAAGCCACACTTCTTGCACTCGTCCAGGTGGGCGGCGATTTTCCCGGCGAAGTCGGGTTCGACGTTGTGGTCGAGATAGCTCTGCAGAACCCTGCCGACTTCGCGGCAATCCACGTCCGGCTTGCGGCGCCGGAACCATCTGCGGGAAATCATGTGGGCCGTCCCTCCACATAGGCACCGCTCGACTCGAGTTGCTTGCGAAGCCGGGCACGGGCTCGGTGGAGGCGACTCATGACCGTGCCCACCGGCACACCGATTATGTCGGCGGTCTCCTGATAGGCCAGACCCTGCACGTCGACCAGCTCCACCACTGTCTTGAACTTCTCGGGTAGCCCATCGAAGGCCTTTTCGAGAGCAGCGTTGTAGCCCCGGTCGAGGACCGTGGCTTCGGGCCCGGCATCTCCGGAGTCTTCCGCGGCGACCCGTTCCATGGTGGCATCGGGATCGCGCATGAGTTCGGGACGACGTCGTCTGACCCGATTGATCTGGGCGTTTCGCATGATGGTGAGCAGCCACGCCCGGGGGTGTCGGCCATCGAATCGGCCCACCGCGCGATACGCGCGAAGCATGGTGTCCTGCACGAGGTCTTCTGCATCGGTGGGATTCCTGGTGATCGACCGGGCCACCCGGTAGAGAACCTCGATCTCCGGCACGACGTATCGATCGAATGCCGCCTTCTGCACGATCTCATCGGTCATCGGTTCGCCCACGACTGGTCAAGCTAGCAATCCTGATCGTCTATTCGGTGACACCCCACGTGAGCCGAGGGAATTGGGGCGGGTCATGCCGGGTTCCGCCACCGCATGGGACGGCTACACCATGCCCGCATGGGGCACTCTCTCGAACGTTGGATCGACGGCGAGCTCAGCGAACGGCGCGCCCGCTGCATCGACGAGCACGTGGAGGGCTGCGAAGATTGCTCGGCCGAAGTCGCCGCACTGCTCAAGCTCAAGGCCTCGGTCAGGCGCTTGAGAGCCGGCGAGCCGGTACCCGAGGTCGTGGGGCGCCTGATGGCCGAAGCGGAGCGGCTCAGCACCCAATGAGTGTCGATGTAAGTTTCTATGCGGCGTTCGGTGCCGGTGTGGTGTCGTTCCTTTCGCCCTGCGTTCTGCCGATCATTCCCGGCTATCTGTCTCTGGTGACCGGACTCGAGGTGAGCGAACTTGAAGAGGGTGGCAAGGCCAATCTTCCTCGGATCGCGCGAGACACCTCGCTGTTCATAGTCGGTTTTGGATCGGTGTTCGTGTTGCTCGGCCTCGGTGCCACATCGATCGGCTCGGTGTTCATCGACAATCAGCAACTGCTCACCCGGGCGTCGGGTCTGCTCGTCCTGTCGATGGGCCTCTTTGTCATGGGCTCGATGTATCTGCAGGCGCCGTGGCTCTACCGCGAGGCCAGATTCCACCCCCAGGTGTCGCAATACGGACATTTTGCTCCTCCGGTGGCCGGAGTGGCTTTCGGCTTCGGCTGGACCCCGTGCATCGGCCCCGTGCTCACTTCCGTGCTGGCCGTCGCCGCCGCCGACGGACGGGCCAGCCGGGGAGCTCTGCTCCTGGCCATCTATGCCGCCGGATTGGGACTGCCGTTCATGATCACCGGGTTGGCATTCGGGAGGGCAACCGGCGCTCTCACCGTGATGAAGAGCCATCTCAAGGCCGTCACCTGGTTTTCGGCGCTGTCGCTTTCGATCTTCGGAGCGATCCTCACTCTCGATCGCCTCACCTGGCTGACCGTCCAGATTCAACATCTCGCACGATTCTTCGGGCTCGACTTCTTGGTCCAGCTCGGCTGACCCCGGAGGGAAATCAAAATGGCAAACAAGAACCAAGCACCAACACGCCGGAAGCGTCCGACCGCCGAAGAACGGCGAGCCGCGGCAATCCGTGCCAATCGGAAGGCGAGGTTGCAATGGTTCGCCATCGTCGGCCTCGGTGTGTTGATCATCGGTGGGGTCCTCGGGGCCTCGATCCTCAGCTCGCGTTCGCAAAGCGGCGACACCACCGTGTCGGCCTGGGATCTTCCGGCACGTGCCAATGATCCGAGTGGCGACGGCCGCATCAAGCTCGAGGAATTCCGCGGGAAGCCAATCGTTCTGAACTTCTACGCCGACTGGTGCACGGCTTGTGAGGCCGAGTTGCCGGCGTTCGCCGCGGTTTCGTCGGAGTTCCGTGACCAGGTCAATTTCGTCCACGTCAACTCGCAGGAGAGCGGCGACTGGCATCGGCTCGTCGACAAGTTCGGTACCAACTGGTGGCCGATCGCCAAGGACATAAACGGTCAGCAGAGCGGCGGGTCGGGACTCTGGAGAAGCCTGGGGGGAACCGGGATGCCGATCACCGCCTTCTACGATTCAAACGGGAATCTGGTCAACGTGGTCAACGGAGCCATGGATGAGGGGCGCCTCCGTGGGGCCTTGTCCAGCTTCTTCGGGCTCACCTGAGCGGTCGCCGACAGCGATGGGCGGGTGGATTCAGAGCCCGATGTCGTGTCGGCACCCATGTACCCAACCGACACCCCCGCCTTCGCATGCGCCACATGCCGTTCCGGATCGACCCGGCGGCAAGTGAGGCTTGGCTGTCGAGGATGAGGTGGGCCCTCGATCAGATGAATGTCCCCGAGGAGGCACGGGCCTCGATTTGGGCGCATTTCGCACGGTCGGCGGAGTTTCTGCGCAACGCCGAGTAGCCGACACCCGGCAATCGGTCGCCTGGCCGGTTGACTGGGAAGCGCTTGTAATTTGGCGGTCGCGGTCTCTCCAGCTTCGCTTTCGCCTATATTTCAAGGGTCTCGCACGGTGAAGATCCGGTCAAATGCTTGACATCGACTCCGTTTTCGAGTCGCGTGTAATTATCCGAGCCGCGAGTGTCGTGGCAAGAAAAAGGAGTTCCAGGATGAACAAGGGCGAGCTGGTGGCAGCAATGGCCGAGAAGGCCGGTGTGAGCCAGAAGGACGCTGGTGCATGTCTTGATGCGATGTTCGAGACCATCGCCGAGCAGGTGGGCAGCGGCAATGAGGTGGCAATCACCGGATGGCTGAAGGCCGAACGGGCCAATACCTCGGCTCGGGTTGCGCGCAACCCCCAGACGGGAGCCGAGATCCAGGTGCCGGCCGGCACCCGGACCAAGCTCACCGTCGGGTCGAAGCTCAAGGCCGCCGGCAAGAGCTGATTCGCTGCCCGGGCCGACCGCCCGGCACGACTCCAAAGATGAACGCGACGTGGGGATGGCGCACGCCGTCCCCACGTCGGTCTTTTCCATCCAACACACAATCGGAGAACCTGTGAACCTGCCCGACCCAACCGACGTTCTTCCCCATCGCGAGCCGTTCATATTCGTTGATGAAATCACGGCTCTCGACCCGGGCCGTTCGGCCGCCGGTCTGTGGCACCTGAGCGGGGACGAACATTTCTTTCCGGGGCATTTTCCGGGTCGGCCGACCCTTCCGGGTGTTTTGATGTGTGAGGCCATCGCCCAGTTGGGGGCGATAGCGGTTCTCACCGATCAACGCTACGCCGGCAAGTTGCCGCTGTTCGGCGGGCTCGACAAGGCCCGCTTCAGGCGTCAGGCAGGGCCCGGCGACACCCTCGAGCTCGAGGTGGAGATGACCCGTCTCTCGGCGCGGGCGGGCAAGGGCCACGGTCGGGCACTCGTGGGCGGGAAACCCGCCTGCGAATGTGAGCTTATGTTTGTGATCGTCGACCCGGGCTGAATCCCGGGTCGACGGCGGGTCAAGCCGGGGGAGGCCCCAACACCACGCTGCCGTTGTGGCCTCCGAAGCCGAACGAGTTCGACATGGATGGCCCCGGCTCCCACGGGCGGGGAGAGCCGGCCACTATGTCGATTGCCGGAAGCTCGGGGTCGGGGTTTACATGACCCCAGGTGGGCGGAATGAGGCGATGTGACATCGCGAGGAGAACCGCAACAGCCTCGATGGCGCCGGCGCCTCCGAGGGCATGGCCGGTGACGCCCTTGGTCGACGTGACGGCCGGACCCGGAAGACCGAACACGGCCTCCATGGCGTGGGCTTCGGCCTCGTCGTTCTTGCCGGTGGATGTGCCATGGGCATTGACATGCACGATGTCGGAAGGTTGCAATCCGGCATCCTCGATGGCGAGCCTCATGCAGTTGATTGCGCCAACGCCACCCGGAGCCGGAGCGGTGATGTGGTGGGCATCGGCGGTGGAGGCGGCTCCGAGAACCTCACCGAGGATGGTGGCCCCGCGGGCGACGGCCATGTCCATTTCCTCGAGAACGAGGATTCCGCA
>CAZDYO010000194.1:0-5353 GCA_964509555.1 uncultured Acidimicrobiales bacterium | reverse complement strand
CGCGTCGCGGTCATCAAGGACGGCCACCTCCAACAAGTCGACACCCCACAAAACCTCTACGACTTTCCCGACAACGTGTTCGTCGCCGCGTTCATCGGCTCGCCCTCGATGAACCTCTACGAAGGGATGCTCGCCGATGGTTCGATCACCATCGGATCCAACACCTTGGCACTCAACGCCGAAGTATTCGAAACACGCCCGGATCTACGCGGCTTCGTCGGACGCCAGCTCATCGTCGGTGTCCGCCCCGAAGACATGGAAGACGCTGCCGTCAAACCCGAACACCCCTCCGACCAGTGCATCCACACAGCAGTGAAGCTCGTCGAGTCCCTCGGATCCGAAGTCATGGTCCACTTCGACATCGACGCCACCTCGGTCGACTCCGGCGACCCCGACGCCGCCCAGGACGACGGCACCCACAACGGCTCCGCCGTCGGCCGATTCAGCCCACGAAGCCACGCCAGAGCCGGGGACAACATCGTGGTCGCGGTCGACACCGCCCGATTCCACTTCTTCGACCCAGACTCCAGACTCGCCATCAGGGGCTGACCTCGGCCCGGGGGACGGATTCCGGGGCTCTCAGCCCTTCACCGACCCGGCCAGCAGCCCTCTCACGAAGTACTTCTGCAGCGCGAAGAACACCACCAGGGGGACGAACGCCTGCACGAACGCGGCCGACGGCAGGAGGTGTTCGTTACGCCCGAAATCGCCGGCCAGATTGGCTATGCGGATGGTGGTCGGGATGGCGCTCGGATTGCTTCCGGCCATGGTGTTGGCGATCAGGAAATCGTTCCAGGTCCAGAGGAACTGGAAGATGGCGAACGCGGCCAGGACCGGGATCGACAGCGGAAGAATCAATCGCCAGAAGATTGTGAAGTGGTCGGCCCCGTCGATTCGTGCCGCCTCGAACAGGTCGCCCGGGAGCTGCGATATGTAGTTGTGCAGCAAGAAGATCGCAAACGGCAGAGCGAAACCGGTGTGGGTTATCCAGACTGCGGTGGTGGTGCCGGCCAAGTTGAAGTCGGGCACCAGTGTGATCGTCTTGTGGAGAATCGGAAGCGTGAGGTGGGCCCCGCTCACGTAGAGCTGCAACAACGGAATCAGGGCCACCTGAAGTGGTATGGCCAACAACGACACCGTGGCGATGAACAGCCAGTTGCGGCCCCGGAAGTCGATCCAGGCAAACGCATATGCGGCGAACGCCGCGATGGCTATGGGGATGATCGTGGCCGGTATGGCGATGGCAAACGAATTGAGCAATGAGTCGGTGAGCTTTGAGGTGGCGCTGGCCCCAAGGACCGTGTGGTAGTTGTCGAAAGTGAATCCGACATCGCCGGTGAACACTTTCCACCAGCCTCCGGCCCGCTGGGCATCGCGGGCACGAAATGAGTTCACGAAGAGCCCCACCGTCGGCAGGCTCCACAGTCCGACGATCAGCCACAGAATCCAGGTGGGGATGTCTCCCAGGAAACGCTTGATGGTGGCGCCGACTCCGGGTTTCGTGGCACGGGGGTTGATCGCGGTCATGTCACACCGCCTCCTTTTGCATGCGCCGGATGTTGTAGACCATCACCGGGAGTACGGACAGGAACAAGATGACCGCCAGCGCGGCGCCCCGCCCCCGATTGAAGTTGTTGAAGGCCGTGTTGAACATGTCGTTGGCCAACACCTGAGTGCCGAATTGTCCGTTGGTTACCACCTTCACGATGTCGAACACCTTCATGACCAGCACGATCAGTGTGGTCACAACCACCCCGATCGTGGTGGCGATCTGCGGGATGGTGATCCTCCAGAAGATCTGGGACTCGGAGGCACCGTCGACTTTGGCCGCTTCGATCAGGTCGGAAGGAACGGCCTTGATGGCCGCTGAGAGAATGACCATTGCGAAGCCGGTCTCGATCCAGATCAGGATGACCATGAGCCAGAAGTTGTTGAACGGACGTTCCTGCACGAACAGGATCGGATTCGCCTTCAGAACCCCGGAGGTGTTGTATCTGAATCCGCCGACACCGGAACCCACGAATCGAACGAAGAACCAGCCGATTCCGGCCGTCGCCATGGCCAGCGCCGGAACGCTCTTGAACCGCCTTTGAACCAACGCTCGAGCCAGCACCGTCAACAATGCGAGTCCGACGACGGCCACCAGCGTGCCCGCGACAATCGTGGGGATCCCGCTTCCCTTGCTGAGATGCCCGAGGCCCACCCACAACCAGTTCATGAGCCCGGTCTGTGGCTTCTTCTCGTTGCGGGCCACGTACATGAAACGCCAGATGATGCTGGCACCCACGAGCGACACCGCCATCGGCATGAAGATGATCGACTTGGCCAGAGACTCGAGCTTGGCTCTGTCGGCCAGCACCGCAATGGCCAATCCGAGCGCTGTCGAGGCCCCGGTGACGGTGAACACCCACCAAAGATTGTTGAAGATGGTTCCTCGCAGCACCGTGAAGACCGCGAACGACAAGAACACCAGCGCCGCCCCCATGGGCGCCAACGCCGGGCCACCCAGTTCGAACGCCGACCCGCTGGCATGCCTGTTCACCCAAGCGACACCAAGCGCCATCACCAGGAGTACCGCGCCGATCAGGAAGAGACGACTGGTGAAGATGGCGGTCCAGTTGCTGACGTCGAAACTGTCTGAGCCAGAGAACACCGATCCGTAGTTCTCCAGCCCCACGTACTTTTCGGAGTCGCGGTCGAGCAAGGACAGGTAGATGGTGCGCAGCGTCGGCACCACGAGGGTGACGGAGATGAACAACAGGGCGGGTACGAGGAATATGAACCCACGGGAACCGGAGTCGATACGGCTGCGCGCTGACCGATCGGCGTTTCGGGTAATGCCGAGTCTCCAACCGATCAGGACAGCCGGACCCACGGTCGCGACAAGCGTTTCCAGCGTCGAACCGCTGCCGAGCGCGGCCGACCCGAAACCCCCGAGGATCCAACCCAGCGATCCACCAACCGCGGCTCCCGCCGGCGGGTTGCCCCGTGTCACAAGCGCCAACCCGGCACCGACAACCGCCAGCGCCAGCGTCCAGCCAACCATTGATCCGTAATCGAGGCCCGGCTGCCATCGGTCATCGATCAGCAGGGCCACCGCCACCCCGAGCGCCGCCAGCAAGACGACGGAAGCCACCAGTCTCCGCTTGGGGTCGTCGACGGTTGAGAGCCAACCGGCACCCGTTCCGACGATCGCCGCACCGATCAGCGGGGTCCACATGAACGCCAGGAACTTGCCGATGGTGTCGGGACCCGGCCCAAGTGGTTTCAGCACCCCGTTGCCATCGAGGAGCACCATCAGAAGAAACCCGATAGCCGCACCGGCCAGCGCGTTGAAGCGCTCCCAGTGACCGGTGACCTGGTTGAAGAGCATGTTTGCACCAACCCACATCGCGGCACTGACCGACACGGCGATGGAGACATTGACCATGGTGTCGAGATACTTGCCAACCTGGAGGAACCCGATCGCGAGGGCGAACACGGCCAGACCCGGCCAGGCCGACCTCAGTCGGCGGGGCGAGTCGTCGGCGACCATGAGATAGACGGCAACGGCAGCGAAAGTGGCGGAGCCGATGACCGGACGCCACAGCCACGACGGCAAGCCCACGATCGTGTTGAACTCAGATCCGATCAGCCGGAGACCACCCACCATGTTGATGGCGGAAAGCAGAACGATCCCCACAAGGGCCGACAGTGCGATGAACGCCGATTTCCACTGGCCACGGTATTTCTCGGCGATCCGGGGTTGGGCGCGGAGGAGCGCGGCCATCGAACCAACGGCCAGAACCGGCCCGATGATTGTGTGAATGAAGTCGCCCATGTACCGAATCCCCCGGGTACTGATGCCATCAAGGACAACGCAATTGCTACCACGCAATCGGGGGCGACGTCTCCGCCGAGACGACGCCCCCGATCAGTTCACTTCACATCGACGGATCGATCAGCCCGCCGGCCAGGATGCCTCGATCTTGTCGGCTGCCTCTTGAGCGGTCTCATCACCATTGACGAACGATGTGCCTTCGCTCCAGAAGGTGCCGGCGCCCACGTCGGCTGGCATCAGGTCGGAACCATCGAAGCGCACCGGGTCGGCCGTGGCGAGAATGTTGATGAACGACTTCTCGAGTGGCTGGTAGTTGTCCATGTTCTGGCCCTTGACCGCAGACAAGAAGCCGGAGAGACCCCCGCCCTTGAGGGCGGTCTGTGCGACTTGGCGAGCGTTGGCGTAGTCGGCGGTCGAGAGGTACTCGAGCACGGCCATGGTGGCCGGGTTGTCGTTGAACCCGGCAGCCAGCGTGCCGGCACCGAGGACAGGCTTGTCGCCCTTGATCGATGGGAAGTAGAACACGTCGACCGCGTCCGGCGAGCCATCGGCGTAGGCCGTGCCCTCGGGGATGAAGGCCGTGTAGAACGACGCCTGACGGTGCATGAAGCAGTCTCCGTCGACCAGCGGCTGACCGTTGTCCTGGAAGGCGGTGGCGGCGATGGAGCCGCCCGATGCGAACACGGCACCGTCGGTGTTCCAGAGGTCGCCGACCATGTTGAA
Source organism: uncultured Acidimicrobiales bacterium (assembly GCA_964509555.1). Lineage (GTDB taxonomy): Bacteria > Actinomycetota > Acidimicrobiia > Acidimicrobiales > Aldehydirespiratoraceae > SZUA-87. The sequence continues at coordinate 810 of CAZDYO010000194.1, read as the reverse complement.
CACGTCGACCACACGGGAGTCGTTGAACGGGATGTCGTGGTTGACCCACTGGTCGTAGACATCGGCGCCAACGGTACGGAGCATGAGATCCTCAACCCAGTCGGTGAAGGGCCAACCGGTGGCCTGACCGGATTCGATACCGACGCACCAGGGAGTGTTGCCATCGGCGATCATCTGATCGCTGAGGGCGACGAGGTCGTCCCAGGTGGTGGGGACCTCGTAGCCGGCATCAGCGAAACGCTGCGGCTGATACCACACCAGCGACTTCAGGTCGGTCTTGACGGGGACGCCGTATTGCGTGCCGTCGACATTGCCGAACGAGGTCCACGATGACGGCCAGTTCTTGGCCACGGCCGCCGCTGCCGAATCATTCAGGGGCTTGACACTGCCGGCGCGAGCGAAGTCGGCAAGTTTGCCGGGCTGCGGGAAAATCGAGATGTCGGGGGGATTGCCACCCTCGACCTGGACGTTGATGTTGGCTTCCCAGTCGGCATCACCGGTGTAGGTGATGGTCATGTCGTTGGCCTTGGCAAAGACGTCGAGGGCCTGCTGGATCGCTCCGGCCTCCTCCTCGGCCCGTTCTGGCCCGGTGATGGTGACCTTGCTGCCGGCGAGTGGGTTGTCGCTCGGCGTGGTAGCCGCTGTCGTGGTGGGTGCGGGAGCAGCCGTTGTGGTGGCCGCCTTGGCAGCCGTTGTGGTGGGACCGGCGGTGTCGGTGTTTGAGCTGCTGTCGCCACACGCCGCGGCGACGAACGAGAACGCCACCACCACAGTGGCCAGCTTGAGCCATCTTGCTTTCATGTTTTCTCC
>CAZDYO010000193.1:0-5370 GCA_964509555.1 uncultured Acidimicrobiales bacterium | reverse complement strand
CCACGGCCAAGAAGGCCGCGTAACCAACGTGACCGGCCAACGGGGGGAACCTCAGTACCTGGCTGGACCGGAGCCCAGGGAAACACTTGGGTTCGCACGGGTTGGACGGTTGTTCGTGTCTTGCCAAGGTTGAGGTCGCCGCTTCGTTCCCGGTCGTCCGCTCCACGAAATCCCCGATCCCGCACGGTTTTCCGTGCGGGATCGGTGCGTTTCTGGCGGTCGTTCCATCTGCGGCTGCTGGTCGTTCTTGGCCTGCGTCAGTACGAGCAACGAGTCGTTGGTGCCGTCGCAGCCCCATGTCGGGTGGGCCTTTGGTACTCGCAGGGTTTACCCCAACTGGATACATACGTATGATCCGTACATGCCGAACAAGACGATCAGTGTTCCCGACGACGTCGTACCCATCATTGACAGTCTCGGGGTCCCGTTCTCGGTGTGGGTAGCCGATCAACTGCGCCGTCACGCCGCCACTCACCCCGGGTTGAGCGTGGGGCAACAGTTCCTCGCCGATGCCGAGTTGGCCGGCACTGGACCACCAACGGATGAGGAATCCCATGCGGTGATGGAACGAATGGAGCGTTCAGCGCCGTGGTAGTGCGAGGAGGCGTGTATTGGATTGACTTGGACAAGCGTCGACCATGCGTCGTTGTCTCATCCGACGACGTTCTGGGCGTCGCGCTCTGGCAGACTCACGTAGTGCCTCTTACCTCCAACCTGGAGCGAGCAGGTATTGCCGGCAATGTGTTGCTCCCCTCGGTTGTGACGGGGCTGAGCAAAGACTCTGTAGCCGTCCCCCTTGGTCTCGAATTGATTGATCGGTCACTGCTGGCAGAGGAGGCGGGCCGGCTACCCCCGGTGCTGCTCGGTGACATTGATGCCGGCCTCCGAATGGTGTTGGGGATCTGATCGCCACCCAACGGGTCGACGTCACAGCCGCGGAGCGCTTCTCCAGCCTCCATTCGGGATCTCGCGATGACACGGTTAGCCGTCACGGTTCAGGAGCGGTTGGTGTGAATTCGACTCGCAGGGACGTTTCTTCGTCTGCCCCGTTGGCCAGGTCGTACATGACAGTTTCCGGCACGCCAAACTCGTTGAAGGACACCTCCAACTTGTGCACACCAAAACCGGGGTCGCTGTACTCCTCGATGGTGTCGGCAAAGACCGCGATCCGATTGTGCAGACTTTCCACCGTGAAGACGGCTTCCACACAATTCTGTGATCGTGACGACGGGTCGACCTCTGTTCGTGTCACCGCACCGGCGGTGACTTCGGTGATCCAACGACATCCCCTCGACCAGTAGTTGACCTCCTCAGCCACCAGCAAGGTGTAGCTGTCGATTTCAGCCGCGGCCCAACGGGCCTTCGCCTCCGCCAAAGCAACACGAATCGAACTGTCGGTGGTTTCGTTTGAGAGATCACGGAACTCGATCGTGAATGACCGCGGTTCGATGCCTGGCGAATCCGACCCGACCTCGAGGCCGGTGGGCACCCCGTTGGCCGCCCAATCGACAACGAGGCGCCCGCCGTCGGTTCCGAACTCGACCATCCGCTCCGAGATCCATCGGTGGAGCCCGGGAATCGACACGTCCCACTCGCCACAATCAGCGTCAAAGTCTGCTGACCAGCGGGAACTCGTGTCGGCGGCGTGAACCTCGGTGACCCACTGGCAACCCCTGAGATTTCCAACTTCTTGGTCGACGGTGACGAGATAATTTTCGGATCCGAACTGTTGCCAGTGGGCCTTCGCATCGGCGAGCCCCGCTGCAAGCGAACTGGGCTGCGGGTCCGTACCGGTGTGTCCCTCGCCAGCCGGGCTCACGATCGACGCGGGACCAGCCGCATCCACGTTTGAGGACTGATCACCGAACGCAGCGATCCCCACAAGAGCCGCGATCACCAGAAGAACTGCCGCGACAGCGGATCTCGCCAGCCACCGGGTCGTGGACGATTTCTCGGCTGGGACCAACACGATCGGCAAGCCTCCGACCGATGACGCATCACGCGCCGGTTGCGCGGAGCCGATCGTGTCTGGGTTCGGGAATTCGGAGTCGGCCAGATCGTGAAGGAGTGTTTCGACGCGTTTCTCAAACTGATCCATGATCACCCATTTCCCGTCTCATGATCGTCAAGCCTCTGTGAACCAAGGAGCGTGCGGTCGCCGGACGGCATCGCAGAACCTTCGCTATTTCCGGATACTCAAACGCCGAGTAGTAGCGAAGAACGACAGCAGTGCGCTGACGCTTGGAAAGCCGCCTGAGCGCATTCGCGATCACCGAACGAGAGTCTGCCGAAGCAAACGGATCCACGGGATGGCTCCCTGACCTCAGGGCGATCCGACCTCTGCCGGCGCGTGACTGGCGTCGGGCCTTGTTGGCCACCACCGTGTAGCTGTAGGCGTAGATGTCGTCGATCGGCGCTCCATCCAGCAACCGACGCGAGATCGCTACGTAGGCATCGTGAAGAGCGTCCTCGGCGAGCTCCTTGGTGCCAGAAATCAGAAACGCCACCTTCACGAGGTCGTTTCGGCGCGTGGCGAAGCAGTCGTCCAACGACATCACCGCACTTGTGTCCCCTGAGGCACTCGCCACCGTCATACAACCTTCTCATCGTTCGGGATGCACCGAGTAGGCGACCCTCACCGTAGTAGAGCATCGGGATGGCCAATCTGTTGCAACAATCTCCGCATTTCCGAGACCTGCCGGCGTTCGTGTTCTTTCAGGCCGGTGGGTCTAGCCGTCGGCGTGAAGCCAGGGCGTCTGACAAAGCCCGATGAGCAGACCCTCCGGACCAATCAATCTGGCGATGGTCTGGCCCCACGGCTCGACTCGTGGGCCGTGGACCAGCACATGGCCGGCGGCTTCGAGTTCGGCAGCGGAGGCCTCAACATCGGCGACCTCAAACTCGATCGTTGCTTGGGGGACCGGCACCTCAGCGGGCCATTCGCTGGTGCCGAAACACGACTGCGCGGCATCGGCGAGCGTCCACACTCCAAAGTGCTTCGTGCCGCCGAATCCCTCGACGGCCAGGTAATCGCCGGATACCACTTCGAGCGGAAGCTGCAGCGTGTCACGGTAGAACGCTGCCCCCACGGCAGGGTCAGCCACAATGGGCGTGACACCGGCAACGAACAGGATCTCCATCAGGACGACGCTACTTCATCACTGATCGCTCGGTGATCGTCGAACCTTGCGGTGATCCAGTCGCGGCTGAGCGACAGCAGACGGTCGGGCTCCTCGGAAAGCATGTGATTGGCGCCCGCGATGATCTCGATCTCGCCGTGACCGGCAAGGGTCCTCACCATCTCGGAGTTCTCGGGGCCCAGGATCGAGTCGGAGTCGCCGTGGACCAGGAGTAGCGGCACATCCCCCATGGCCGAAGCCTGCTCGCACCCTGCCGACTGGGTGGCGTAGGTGACGACTCCTGCTGTGTTGCGGGGAAACACAGCGGCCGCCTGGATGGCCACGGCGCCGCCGAACGAGTGGCCGAGGATCACATAGCGGTCGGCGCCGTTGCGCAGCGCCAAGTCGGCGGCGGCGCACACGTCGAGCACGCACCTGCGGGTGTCGCCCGGGCGCCGGTAGTCGATCGCCATGGCGGCTCGACCCTGCTCGGCGAGTTCTTTGCCCAACTCGAGATAGAGCGAACGTCCGGGTCCCAGAACGCCACCGGCAGCACCACCGCACATCAGCACGACATCGGTGGCCCCGGGCTCCCCGTGCCACCAGATCGACAGCAGCCCCTCCATTGTGATGATCTCAATCAACCGGCTCGTTTCGCTGATCTCGCCATCGCATTTGGCCAACGCACCGAGCATGTCGAGGGGTGCTCTCTGGGGACCTGATCGGCTCTCGTCCGCGGGTTCGGTGTCGCTCATCAAGCCATGTTGTCATGCCTTGCTCCGGACCTGCATTTGGGGGCGCCGGCCGCGGCACCGCGGCGTGTCGGCGATACCATGCCCCCCGCCGGCGCCGGTGCCCGAGCGGCCCAAGGGAGCGGCCTGCAAAGCCGTACAGTCGCGGGTTCAAATCCCGCCCGGCGCTCGTCGGCACGGGGCCGCCGGATCATCCGGCGGCTCCGGCTCGTTTTCGGTGATCTGCCCCCGTGTCGGTGGGAGGCACACGCAACCGACCCTGCTACAGTTCCGGTTTCCGGGCCGTTAGCTCAGTTGGTTAGAGCGCCTGCTCGACACGCAGGAGGTCGAGGGTTCAACTCCCCCACGGCCCACTCCGGAATCATTTTGAGCGGCGTATCGGCGCATTGTCGCCGGTACGGCGTTTGATTTTTGGGGCTATCTGGCAATATGTCTCGATGATTCGTCACCCTTTTCACCGAACGATCCGCGAAACTCCAACGCGTGGAGGCCGCACGGCAGTCGGGCTCGTCATGGCGATGACGATCTTGGCAGCATCGTGTGGCTCGGGTTCCGGCGGCCAGAACGCCGATCAGACGACCACAACCTCATACACGACCATTCCGAATGCCGGTTCGCCCGAGGGTCCCGCAGTCAAAGATCTCGACTCGTCGTGCGTATCGGCAGCGGGGCTGTCGCTCGTCGCCCCCGACGGATACGGATTCGATCCGGCTGCCACCGGGCCCGCTGCGTGTGTGTTCCTGATGCGCGGTGACGGCCAGGGCGATTCCCGTGCCGTACGGATCAACGGCTTCGCCAAAGGCGGTGACTGGCGAGCCGCGATCATCAACGCGGAGCCGTTCATCGGGCTCACCTCCGAGTTCGATGAGGGCACGGTTCCCGTCAAGCCGCTCAGCGAGTCGCTCGCTCCAGCAGCGTTCGCTAGTTCGGCCTTGACCAAGATGGCCGCCACCGACCTCGCAGACGGCGACAATGGCTACGTGGTCGCCGGAGTGCGCTCGACCGTCGCGCAGTTCAACCCGGAGAAGGTCGGCGATCCGTCGGTCAGCGTGGTGGTGGTGTTCGCCGACGGATCGGGTGTGGTCATGGCGTTGGTCAACGGCGGAGCACCGACTTTCGAGGCCGATCTTGTGGCATTGCGTAGCCTGATCTCCACCGTCAAGCCATCCAGCTGACACAATCACCCCACCACGCGACTCCCAGCCGTCCCTCAGAGGAACAAACGTGCACGACGACCAACTCGAGAAGTTTCGATCGAGTATCGACAACATCGACGCCGCGTTGATCCTGATGCTGGCCGAGCGGTTCAAGATCACCAAGGAGGTGGGCGCCTACAAGGCCGAGATGGGCATGGCCGCAGCTGATCCGGAGCGTGAGGAGCGTCAGATAGCAAGGCTTCGCGGTCTAGCCGCCGATGCCAAACTCGACCCGGCGTTCAGTGAGAAGTTCCTGCGGTTTGTGATAGCGGAGGTGATTCGCCACCACGAGCGGATCGCCGA
>CAZDYO010000192.1:0-5383 GCA_964509555.1 uncultured Acidimicrobiales bacterium | reverse complement strand
TTGCGGGCTGCGGCCTCACGGTACTGGTCGGAACTGACCTGCTTGACCGTGATGCAGATGCCGACGTCCTTGGCGTATCCACGCACCAGCTCATGCATGTCGGCGGGCGAACCCTGATCCGAGAAGTTGAGGTTGATGTTGATCCGACATCCGTCGGCCCCGGGGGCCAGACCCATGTCGTCGAGCAGAGCGTTGGCCTGCGCCGGGTCGTAATCGATGAACGCATTGAGCTGATCATCGGTCACGAAGCCGACAGTGTTGGGATCGGCCGGCGTGGACTGCTGCGGAATGCCCTGTCCGAAGTAGATCAGCTGGTTGATCTCGTCGCGGTTGAGAGCCAGCGAGAACGCTTCGCGGAAGCGAACGTCGTTGAAGGCCGCGTTGAGGGTCGGATCGGCGATGGCCAGATTGAAGGCGTAGAACACGTTGGTTCCTGCCGACGGGGCCAGCTGGACCTTGTAGTTGCCACCGTCCTGGTTGTCGTTGAGAACCGGGAAGTCGGCAATCGTGAGACCCTGGGTCTTGTAGTCGACCTCACCGTTGGTGATGCGCAACTGGGCGACCTGGCTGTCTTCGACGAACTTCTCCGACATCTCATTGATGTAGGGAAGCTGGTTGCCGGCGGTGTCGACGGCGAAGAAGTAGGGGTTGGCCACCAAGTGGCGCTCTTCTGTGGATTCGTTGACCACGATGAACGGCTCAAGTGTGGGTGTCCAGACGTCGCCGGTGCCGGTGAGCCACGGAGACCCGACGTCCTTCCAGTTGGACGGCGACCACATCTCGAGGATCTTGTCGGTGCTGGTGACCGAGCTGTTGTAGTCGGGGTGGAACTGCTTGAGGAACTCGTCGGGCTGGAAGAACTGGACGAAGGTGGTGGCCAGGGTTCCAAGGAAGCCCGGGGTCGGGGCGCCGAAGATGAACTTGAAATTCAGATCGTCGATGACCTTGATGCCCAGCGGCTCTCCACCAATGATGAAGTTGCTGCGAAGGTCTCCGGCGATGTCCTGGTTCTCGACCAGGTCCTCGAGCCAGAAACGCACGTCTTCGGAGGTGAACGGCTCGCCGTTCGACCACTTCATGCCGTCGCGGAGGGTGAAGCTGAGTTCTGTGAAGTCGCTGTTGAACTCGAAGGACTTGGCGACGTTGGGAAGAATGGTGACCAGATCCGGAGCGAACCGCACGAGGTTGACGTGGCGGAACGACAGGAGGTCGGATGTGCCGGCTTCGTTGGCTCGCGAGAGGCCGTTGAAGATGCCGCCGTAGGTGCCGATTGCCTCGCTGGGAGCGATGACGAGCGGTTCGGCGGGAAGACGGTCGGCCACTGGCGGAAGATCACCGGTGATGTGGGTGATGCGACCGGCCAGCGAACCGATGTCTGGGTTCTCGCTGAACTTCATGGTGCAACCGGCAGCCGACTCGTATTCGGCAAGCTCGAATTGGCCGGGGTACTGGCCTGCGAGCTCGGATGCGGTGGTTCCGGTGCAGGAGTTGTCTGCAGCGGTCGTCGTGGTGGCGGGTGCGGCGGCGGTCGTTGTTGGTGCACTGGCCGCTGTGGTGGTGGTGGCCTGAGCATTACTGCTGCCACCGCTGTCGCCGCACGCGGCGGCGATCAGCGAGAATGTGGCCAGGATGGCAAAAAGCCACACAAGCCGATTGGATTTGCGTTCCATAAAGATGTTCCCTCCAGGGTTGTCGGATTCCGGGGCAGGCTGATGGGCCTGTGAGAGACAGCCAAACTGCCTCCGGTTACCGGAGCATGAAACACTAGCCAACGCCAAGTTGATAGTCCGATAACTCTGGAGATTTCTGCAGATGTCGATCACCCGGGATGAACAAGTCCCCATGCGCCATAGCCGCCAATGAGGTCGGACACATCGTCGAAACCGTTGACCCGCAGCACGCTGGCGGCCACCGCCGAACGGTATCCGCCGGCGCAGAACACGATGGTCGGACGGTTGGGATCAAGCTCATTGAGACGAGTCGGGATCTGGCCCACCGGGATTTCCTGAGCACCTTCAATGGTGCCCAGCGCCACCTCGCCCGGTTGGCGAACGTCGACCAGTTGCAATCCCTCAATGTCTGACAGGCAATTGTCGAGTTGTGATGCCGTGACCCGCGACGCAGTGGTGGTTCGATCCGGGTTGGCTTCCATCACGCCGTAGGGACCAGCCAGATGTCCGATCACCCGGTCGAATCCGATTCGCGCCAGACGGTTCTTCGACTCGAGCTCGCCGCCTGGCTCGGTGACCAGCACGACGTCGTCGTGGGGAGACACCACCGACCCGGCATATTCGGCGTAGCGCCCGGCGAGGCCGACATTGATCGAACCCCGCAAATGGCCTTGCGAGAAAGCGTCGGCATCGCGACTATCGACCAGTACGGCGCCGTCGGCGACGAGTTGATCGACCTGGTCGAGAGTCAGCGGGGGCGGCGCGATGGTCTCGTCGTGGAGATCGCGATTCTGCTTGTTGAGCGACGCGTCGTAGGCGAAATAGGCCGGGGCGGTCGGTTGGCCTTCGGTGACGAGGTCTATGAAGGTTGACCTGTCGGGCGCGGCGATTGCGTAGTTGGTAACTCTCTGGTCGCCGATGGTCGACCATGTGTCGGTGGAGAGGTTCTTCCCGCACGCGGATCCGGCGCCATGGCCGGGATAAACCCGCGTGGAATCGGGGAGGGTGAGGAGCTGGGCGTGGAGACTGTCGTAGAGTTGCCCGGCGAGGTCTTCTCGGTTGAAGCCGATCGAGGTGAGAAGATCAGGCCGGCCGACATCGCCGATGAACAGGGTGTCGCCGGTGAGCACCCCGTATGGATCGGGATCATCGGCGTGCTCCCAAACGACAATGCTCAGGGACTCCGGGGTGTGGCCGGGGGTGTGGCGGAACTCGAGCATCACGTCTCCGAGTGAAAGGCGTTCTCCATCGGCGAGCGGACGGAAATCGAACTCGGGCGTGGCCACCGAGGAGTATCCGATCTCGGCACCGGTCTGATGAGCCAACTCGAGATGCCCGGACAGGAAGTCGGCATGGAAGTGGGTTTCGATGACCATCTCGATGGTGAGCCCCGCGGCCTTGGCATCGGCCACGTACTCGCCGACGTCGCGCCGTGGGTCGATCACCACCGCGCGCCCGGAGCTTTCGTCGCCGACAAGGTAGGAGGCCTGGGACAGACAGTCGAGGTAGTACTGGGTGAAGATCATTTTACACCTGACGTGACAATCGTCACTGATTGTGCGTGGGAAGCATAGTGAATCAAATATCCGGACATTTGTCGACCGTCAGCGCGGCGATGACCTTTGGCACTGATGTCGTGACAATGTGGGTGACACGCTGAGCGGGCCGAAACGAAGTCCACGAGGGAGCGACCGACAATGGAGAATGAGGCCGATATCGATCCGAGAACCGGGCTGACGGAGCTCAACGAAACCGAGTGCTGGTCACTCCTGTCACAATCCGGAATCGGCCGACTGGCGGTGATCGACGGACATCAGCCCGACATCTTCCCGGTCAACTACGTGGTCAACGATCGTCGAATCGTGGTGCGCACCGGCCCGGGAACCAAGCTTGCGGCGGCAGTATTGACCGGCCTCGTGGCGTTCGAGGTCGACGCGATCGACAAGGACCATCGAACCGGCTGGAGCGTGGTGGTTCACGGAACCGTTGCCGAGGTTCAGGACCTCGATGGCGTGCTGGCCGCCAGGGACCTGGGTATCGAACCATGGGCCGACGGCGAGAAGAGCCGGTTCATGGCCGTAACCCCCAACGACATAAGCGGCCGACGGATCCCCCAGTAGTTAGCCCGGGTACGGCCGACACGGTTGCGAACGGGTGCCGGGGCACGGCGGCAAACCAGCCGGGACGCTCGCGCCCGAGATGAACGGCAACACCAACTCCGACGGTGTTGTGCCTCCGGTGCCCACGGTGATTGTCTCACCGTCGTTGGGCAACACGTCGAACTTCCACAAATTGCGGTTGCCCCCGGGATTGTCGACTATCAACCGGAGCCTGGACCCAGCCCGGAACACATGAGCGACCGGGAAGATCTCCACGTCGACACGAGTGAATTCACCTGGCGGGAGAGGCGCGGCGTCGGCTTCGGTGTGGGTATGGAACGGGACAAGGTCGGTCGACCTGGCCGGGTCGAGGGCTCGGTGCGACGCCCGCAGCCATCCACTCTGAACATACATTTCCCGACCGTCAGGCCGGATCTCGGTGATGGTCACCTGCAGATCGGCATCATCGGCCGAGGACTTGATCCACAGCGATGCGTGGCCCGAGCCGGCCAGGATGGTGTCGCTCGAAAAGGGATCGGTCGCGTAGCTGAGGTAGTTTCCGGGGTCGAGGGCCGGCCACGTCAGATTGTCGAACTCGTTGCTGTCGTCATCGGCTTTCGGCGTGACCACCTGCGAATGAGCGGTGTCGACGATGAAGCTGCTCTCGAGCGTTTCGGCGGAGTTGCGGTCCCCAGACACGAGAGAGCCTTGGCCGACATCGTGGAGCGCACCATCATTTCGGAGTGCCCATGTGATCGGTTGCGCCTCCGGTGGCGGCCACGCGTCGAAGTCGATCTCGGCGCGCGGTGTGGGGCCACCCGGTGTGTCGGGGTTGCCGCCCATCTCCAACAGGAGATGCACCGGCTTGTCGGATTCGAGTGCGGCCTTGGCTTCTTCGAGCGACGTGAACCGGTCGGGCGGAAGAGTGAGGCCGTCGACCCCGTACACCTGCTTGTAGAGCAGAGGAGCCCCGAGTCGAATCAACGGGTCGATGGTGGGTGTCCGGTGGGCGACATACACGTCCATGAACTCGAACAAGCGACCCAGCGAGAGCGGATTGGCCGAATCGGCATGGGCACCGTTGTAGAGGTAGACCTCCATCACCGGGGCGTTGGTGAAGTTGCCGAGCATGGTCGCGAACCGCGGGCCGGTCTGCTCGTCCTGCCAGGCTCCGGCGAGGAACACGGGCACGTTGATCTTGCGGACGAATGTTCTCGGGGCGAGACGGTTGCCGGGGTCGTCGGTCCAGTAGGCCAGCGCGGCAGCGGTCTCGGTCAGGTCGACGTTCTGGCTGCGAAGAAGCTGATTGGCCTCGCAGATGGTGTCGCCCTTGTCGACCTGGTCCTGCACCCAACTCTGCCCGTAGGCTTCGGTAGACCCCTGGCGGCTGTCGCCCCAGCTCTTCGCGAACCCGTTGTTGTAGATGCCGCCCGGGTAGACCACCGAACGGTAGCTGTCCTCAATGACCGACATCGGGCTGATCGCCTCGAGACTCGGCGGCTGTGTCTGGGCCACGAAGAGTTGGCTGATACCCGGGTAGGAGATCCCGACCATTCCGACCTTGTTGTCGAGAACCCACGGCTGGGCCGCGATGGCTTCGATCATGTCGTAACC
>CAZDYO010000191.1:0-5385 GCA_964509555.1 uncultured Acidimicrobiales bacterium | reverse complement strand
GGGGGGGCGGGCGCGGCGACCAACCCCGGCCCTGGAAGTATCCAAATCGAGCCCCGGCACCTCGGCGCGCCCCGCTTCCGGGCGCAACAAGCCGGCACACAATCTCAACAATGTTGACTTCCCGGCCCCGTTGGGTCCCTGAATCAACACCACCTCACCGGCGGAGACGTCGAGATCGACGCCGGCCAGGGCGGGGAACCTGCCGAGCAGCGCCACTACGGCTTCGAGCCGGACAACAGACACGCGTGGAACGCTACCGGCGACGGCCCCGACCACGACGTCGGGCCGGTCGTCAGGTGTCATATCGCCGACGAGGCGCTCACACCGGTGGCTGCCGGGCCGATAGGTTTCCACAATGCCCGGGTCAGAAACCGATGTGCACGCGTCTTCGGCGCCTGATGCAGAACCGCCCAGCCAGCCACAAGTGCCCCGTCTGGCGATCATTCTTGGCGCGATCGGCCGAACCCTCATCACCACCGGAGTCGTGGTCTTCCTGTTCGTCGCCTACCAACTGTGGGGCACGGGTATCCAGGAGAGCAAGTCCCAGAGCAGTTTGTCGAGCCAACTCGACCAGCAGTTCGCCATCGCGGCCCGCAACGTCGCCGCCATCAACGACACTCCGGTGTCTTCGACGCCACCCACAACCACCACCGCCCCCACCGACGGCGACTCCGACCCCGTGGTCTCCACCACGTCCACAACCACCACCTCCACTCTCCCAGGCGGCTACGACCCGGAGCTGTTGGCACTGTTCTTTCCTGAGAACGGCGATGCTCTCGCACATCTTGAGATGCCGGCCATCGGGGTCGACAAGGTCGTCGTGCGGGGGGTCGACGTGCCTGACCTGCGCAAGGGTCCCGGCCACTACCCGTCCACCGTTCTTCCCGGCAACGAGGGCAACGCGGCGATCGCCGGTCATCGCACCACGTACGGCGCCCCGTTCAATCGCATAGACGAACTGGTGCCCGGGGACGAGATCACCATCACAAGCGTTCAGGGAAAGTTCGTGTATCGGGTGCTCGACCCGTCGATCGCGTACGCCGGGTATGAAGAACAGATCGACAGTTTCGGTCCCGGCTACATCGTGGTCAGACCGACCGCCACCTGGGTCCTGGGAGATTTCGGCGACAACAGGATCACTCTCACTGCCTGCCACCCGAAGCTTTCGGCCAGGCAACGGATCATCGTCGCCGCCGAGTTGGTCGGCGACCCCGTTCACATACCGACGTGGGCCGAGCAGGCAGCCGCGGCGGCAGTGGCAGCAGCAGCGGCCCGTGCCGATGCCCCCGGGGACGGCCTCGGCGCCCCCGACCAGACCACCTCCGTGCCGATCGAGGATCAACTGGTCGAGGCCAACCCGTCGACCACCGTCGGATTCGTCATTCCGACCCAACGCTCCCCTGAGGCCGGGGATCTCGACCGTGGCCTCAACGGCGAGCGCGGCGCCATTCCGGGCGCGATCCTGTGGATGCTGGGCGCGATGTTCTTCTGGATCGGTGCCGGCTACATCGGTCGTCGTCGCACCACTTGGGTGCCGGGACGGATCGCCTATCGACTCGGCGGTTTGCTGCCGGCTGCGATGTTCATGTGGTACTCATTCCAGATGATCGACCGGGCACTACCCGCATACTGAGGGGTATGGCACCCGTCCGCACAACCAGATCGATCCTCGGGCGGTCTGCGGCCGTGGTCGCGTTGGCCATGGTTGCCGCGGCGTGCTCCCATGGCTCCGGCTCGTCGGGTGGTTCGACCTCCGATCCTGCGGCGGCGGCCGCCGCCGCCCTGGAGGCCTCGACAACCACCTCCACGACCACGACCACGACCACAGCTCATGCCGGCACCACCATCGCGGGAACCGGAACCTCCGAGCCAACCACTGCGCCCGGGCAGGTGGTGAATCAGTATTCGCTCACCGTCGGCGACTGTTTCGATCAGTCACGCGAACTGCAAAATGGTCTTCCTGTCGTGACCACCACCAAGCTGGGCTGCAACAGCCCCCACGAGTTCGAGGTCTACCACCGCCTCGAGTTCCCGGCCGGTTACCCGGCCATCTACCCCGGCGACAACGTGATGAGAGACTTCGCCCTCGAGTCGTGCTACCGGGTGTTCGAGCCCTGGGTGGGAGCGAAGTTCGAGGTCTCGGCGCTCGATATCGAGGTGCTCACCCCGACACAGGACAACTTCGAGGATTCGACCGCCAGATACCGCGGGATCCACTGTCTCGTTCATCGCACCGACGGCGAGCCGCTGACCGCAACCACCCGACAGTCCGGGCTCTGACACCGACTCCGGGCCACGACTGGTGTCCGGGCCGGAGCCCGTGGGGTCTGGCCTCCGTGTCCCATGGCTGCGCCCGCCGGGACAGTAATGTTCACCACGGACCAGCCCTACGAGTTGTGGAGGTGATCACATGAGTTTCCTACCCGTGGTGGTTGCCGTCCTGGCCGGCTGCGGATTCGGCCTGCTGCGCGGCGGCCGAATCTGGAATCTATCGCGCGTACGCCTCCGTTCGCCCGTTCTCGCATTTGTGGCCATCGGAAGCGGGATGGCCCTCGACCACTGGGCGGTGGCTGCGCCTCGGCTGGTCGCGCTGGTGGGAATAGGCGCAGCGATTGCTCTGGCCTGGCGCAACATACACCTGGTCGGAATGATGGTCCTGGCAATCGGGATCACCACCAATCTCCTCCCGGTGATGCTCAACGGCGCGGTGCCCGTACGGCCCGAAGCGTTGACCGAAGCACAGATGGTCGACCCCGGAGAGCTGCCCAAGGCGGAACTCTCCGGATCAAGGGAGTTCACCGACGGGTCGACGCTGCTGGCCGACCTCGGCGACACAATCCCGGTTCGGCCCACACATCAGGTGATGTCCTACGGCGACCTGATCATTCTCGTGGCAGTCGCCGACGTCATCGCCAACGGGATGCGGCGCCGTCGCCGCCCCAGGTATCAGGGCGCCATCAACAGCACCAGCCCCGACCACGACTGGGGCACGGCGCCCAGCCCCCGCCCGGTATCGCCGTCCCAATACTCGGCCAGCGACGACGAGGTCACCCCCCGCATCATCGATCTGATCAACTCGGCTGCAATCCCCGACTCGGAGGGTGTGCCCGAACCCGCCACGGCGGTCCACAGCAGGTAGGTCAACTGGGGCCACACCGGGCCTCGCCAGTAGGTGTCGGCATCGAAGCTCGCTTCCCCCCTGTGAACGCCGAGCGGCCCGTGTGAGGAGCCGTGGGCGGCCGGGTCGACCAGCGACGCCGCTGCCGCCATTCGATGTGACCGGTCGACGTCCACGAGCAGCGGCAGGAGAGAATCGACCGTACGGACACGCCCGGAACCTGTCTCGTTGGCGCCGCTGTCGATCCATGTCCGGCGATCGTCATCCCATCTGATGTCGATGAGTGCGGCCAACTCGGTGGCCGGTTCAAACAGGTCGGTGGCCCCGACGTCAGCCAACTCCATGGCGTTCCATGCGACCAGCGCGTTGAACCCGATGGGAGCCACCATGAACTCGGGGTTCGCCAACGGTTCGCCGGATGACCCCCACTTGATCGTGTCGAGCAGGGCCATTTTGTGGGCCTGCCACCTGTTCGTGTCGAATCCGTCGCCCGGGCACAGATCGTCCCATCGGGGGGAATCATCACAGCCGGTTTCCCAGGGATGAACCACGGTTATCAGGCCGTCGACGGTTCGTTCACGACGTTCCAGGAGGAATCGCAGCCCGGCCGTCGCCCGAACCACCAATCCGGGTGGCACATCGAACCCCCTACGGGCCAGCTCGGCCAGGGCATGCCCGTACATGGGAGGCTGGGTGATCGATGATGAGCCCGACCGTCCCCATACCTCGATGGCCTTCGACACGTCGAGTTGGTATCCCATGTGGGGCACGAAGCCCGTTGGGCCCTGCAGTGAGAGCACCGACTCGATCTCGGTGAGCGCCCGATCGGGCCGGTCGAGCTCAGCCCAGATCAATGCGTGAAAGCAACTGTCCCACAGCCACAACCACGGGTAGACCGAGGTATTGGGTGCCGTGTAGCCGGCTGCCACCCAAGCCGATTCGAGCACCTCGGCCACACGGTCCCTCAGTCCGGCAGAGGTGTGGTCTCCGGTTCCATCGGGCATCGTGTCGTCCATGGCAACGTGCGCCTTCGTCTCGTTTCGACTCGGTATGACCGACGGCGTGTCGGTCGTGGCCCGCAACTGGCAACGAGCAATGGCCGACATCGGATTCGATGTCGTGACCGTCGCCGGCGAGGGCCCTGTCGATCGGACCGTACCCGGGCTTGCCATCGGCGCCACGAATCCGGACCGGGCCAACCTGCGTGGCCGGATCACCGATGCACTGGACGGCGTCGACCTCGTGGTGGTCGAGAACCTGCTCTCGATCCCGCTCAACCTCGCCGCATCAAGAGCCGTGGCCGCAGTGATCGCCGGACGGCCGGCGATTCTCCACCACCACGACCCACCCTGGCAGCGAAGCCGTTTCGCACACATCAGCGAACTGCCGCCCCGCGACCCGGCGTGGCGCCATGTGGCCATCAATCATCTGACGGTCGGCGAAATGGCCGATCGCGGAATCACCGCCACCTGCATATACAACGGATTTCCCACCTCCACGGGGCAGGGAGACCGGAGCTCGGTCAGAGAATGGCTCGGTGTGGCCACCGACGAACAGGTCCTCGCCCATCCCGTGAGGGCCATAGAGAGGAAGAACGTGCCCGCGGCGATCGAACTCGCCGAACAGACCCGCTCCACCTACTGGCTCTGGGGCGAGGCCGAGGACGGCTACGACACCGAACTGAACCGGATACTTGCGGCCGCACGGTGTCGGGTCGTGAGAGGCGCACCCTCCGTTCATGCCGTCGACCTCTACCAGGCCGCCGATGCGGTTGTGTTCCCGTCGACCTGGGAAGGTTTCGGCAACCCACCCGTCGAGGCGGCGATCCACAGGGTCGCAGCCGCTGTGGGCCGCTATCCGGTGGCCCATGAGCTGCTGAAGCTCGGTTTCCGGTGGCTGCCGACCGACGATCCCCAGCCGCTACGTGACCTCCTGTCCGACATCGATTCGCCCGAGACGGTCGCCATGCTCGACCACAACCGAGAGGTCGCCGTCGAGCATCTGTCTCTCGAAAAGATGGGGCAGGGCATACGCTCCCTTCTCGACGAAGCCGGCTGGCTTCCCTGAACCGAGCGCATCGAGATCCCCGTGAACGAACCGAACCCCACCGACCCGGTATTGATCAAGAGGGCGCGAGCAGCCCGCTTGGCCGACCTTGGTCAACGAATCGGATACACGTTGTTCGGTGTGGCGATAGCCGGATTCTTCGTTGGTCTCGCCACCGACTTCAGCAGCACCATCGCCCGGCTGGTGGTGGCATCGATCAT
>CAZDYO010000190.1:0-5386 GCA_964509555.1 uncultured Acidimicrobiales bacterium | reverse complement strand
AGCCACCAACGCACGATTCTCGGCGACGTCGTAATCACGACCGGGGATGCTGCAGACGAACACCCCGTCGTGGCCCAGACTCGAGGATCTGGCGGCCACGGTCTCGCTCCACAGTATCGGGCCCCTGACTCCGGCGGCCCCCCGTTCCACATGATTCCCACTGCCCATTCGTAGCCGACGCATGAGCGCCGGTAACGTCTTGAGCAGAGCGTCAGCCTCCGTTCCCGTGGAGATGATTGCATCCGCCAGCTCCCGGATGACTCGCGAGGGAATGCCCAACAGGGCCTCGCTCACTTCGGCGCTGTCGAATGGGCGGGCCAGTCGACGCCAGAGTTCAGCTGTGGGGCGTGAATGGGCCAACCCCGGGGCCGGTTGACCTCCACCGGTCCGTAGTGGAGCTGGCATTCGTGTCAGACCGCCAATTCGACACCGAGAACGTTGCCGATGGTGCGTTGGGCCTCGGCCATCTCGGGGCCATCGAGCATTTCCGCCATGCACCGGTAGAGCTTCATCGCCCGCCGCTCCTCCATGCCCTCGAATTGCGGAAGGAAATATGCGTAGAACACCTCGTAGAGAAGTCTCGACTCGGTGATGCCGTCGAGGCAGCGACGTGCTGCGTATCTGGCGGCATCGAGGAACACGGCTGGGCCGAGATCAGCGAAGTCCCGAAGGGGCAGCAACTTCAGCACGACGGCCCCTCGCCCGGTGAGCAACGTTCGGAACGCATCCTCGCTCGGTGAGCCGACCTCGATGAAGGCGAATCGGCGCATGAGCGCGTAGGACATCTCGAACAGGAGATTCTTGTCGAACACGTTCATGGTGGCGATGATCCGCCAGCCGGCCGGAACACGAATGGCATCGGTCTCTGCTGGAGCAGGCACACCGGCCGGGACGAGGGCCACCGGCCTCACCTGGCCTTTCCGACGGAACGGCAAGACGACCGGTGAGCCCGACAGCACCGTGAACAGCTGACCGAATGCGCGATCGAAATTCGAGCGATTCAACTCATCGATGACGAGCCATCGCCCGTTCTCGATCGCGTCGACGAAGAGACCCGGGCGAAAAATCAGGCCCTCGGATGTCGGCTGCAGTCCACCGATGGTCTCGAACGTGGTCCATTCGGTGGTGGCAGTGGTGGGAAGATAGCCGGTGCACAACATCGACGTGCGGGCCACCTCGGCGGCAAGGTAGGCCAGTGTGGTCTTACCGGTGCCCGGGGGGCCGGTCAGTATGACGTGCTTGCCGGAATCTATGGCGGCCACGAGCTGGTCGACCACGTGCGCCGGAAGAATCAGGCCCGCATCGTCTACCGCACGCTGCAAATCGGTGGTGGTGAACGACGGCACACACTAATCGTCGGCCAATTTTCGTCTCACCTGAGGATGAGGGAGGAATGAGGTTGCCGACCGCGCCGTGAGGTAGTCGACGAGGAGACGGTACGGCTCCTCGCCCACGATCTCCACGAGCTCGTCGCGATGCGATCTCCACACCGGCCTGTCGGCCACGAATGCCATCGGGTCGTCGGTGCACCACCACGCGAACTCGGATCCGCCTTCACCCCAGTCGTGGCGCTTCCATTCTCTGACGATGTAGGTGGTTTCGCCGTTGTCGTCGGTGTAGTCGTCGAATCGGATCGGCACCTGCCAGCAGACGTCGGGCTTCCAGTCGATCGCCCGCTCGCCACGGGCTTCCGCAGCCTGGTGGAGGGCACACCCGGCACCACCGGGATGGCCGGGACGGTTGAGAAATATGCACGCGTCGTCGACGGTCTGGGTCATCCATTCGCCGTCTTCGGTTCGGTGGATCGGTCCGCCCATTTCCTCGGCCCTGTCGATCAGCTCCCACTCGTCGGGGGAAAGGAGCGATGCGTTGGCCTCGGTTGTTTGTCTGTCGGCCTCGTCGACGAAGTGCGCGCCGTAGGTGCAGCACCCGTGCTCGTATTCCGGCGCCAGCTCCGTGAACACACCCGGACATCCACGACCGTAGATGCACATGTAGTTGCTGGTCATGAAGGTGACGTCAAACTGCCAGGTGTCGCCATCGGAGTCGGTGAAGGTGACCCATTCATGAAGGTCGTCCAAGTCAGGCATCGAAGCGACGGTAGCGGCCACGAGCTGGTATATCGTGCCCCCGTGTCCGGAGAATTTGATCAGATAAGGAATCGGCTCGAGATCATCGCCGAGGAGTTGGCCGACTTGGCCATTCAGCGGCTCATCGACTCGATCGACGCCGGGGGCACCGAACTTCCAGTCGACGAGAAACGGCTCACCCGGGCCCGTCGAGCTGTCGAGAAAGCAATCCATCTTCTCGAGGAACCCGACCACACATTCGACTGATCGACCCATTTGCGACGGCCCCGGCAACGCCTCAGTCGTTCGGGGACGGCCGGTGCCGATTGAGAGCGTCTATCAACCGTCGCAATCTGGCCAGAGCGTGGCGGTCGAAGCGGAAGGCGATGCGGTCGCGGTCCACTTCGTCGTTGTCTCTGATCTCCGCATCGGTGGCCGTGATCCGGTCGATGCTTCCCGACTCGACAATGTCGGAGAAATCTCGATTGAGTGAAGCCAGCTCGTCGTCACCGACAGGTCGTTTGAGCCTCAAGACCAGCCTTGGGCCCACGAACCTCATCGAGTGGTAGGTGTCGTAGAAGTTGCAGATCTCCGCCACTGCTTCATCGACCGAATCGGTGAGCTTCACCAGGCAGAGGTCGTCGGCCGAGATGAGTCCACCGTCGCGTAGCTCCGACTCGATGAAGCGTCGCCACTTCTTCCAGTAGGTGCCTCCCGGGGGATCGAGGAGGACCACCGGGGCGGGTGGGGTCTTACCGGTCTGGATGAGGGTCAGCAGTTCGAATGTCTCGTCCATGGTTCCGAAGCCACCTGGCAACAGCACGTAGCCGTGTGACTCCTTCATGAAGATCACTTTGCGGGTGAAGAAATACCGGAAGTTGATCAGCTTCGGATCGCCGGCAATGACCGGATTCGCATCGGTCTCGAAAGGGAGCATTATGTTGACGCCGAAGCTGCGGTCACGGCCGGCACCCTCGTGGCCTGCCTGCATGATCCCGGGCCCGGCGCCGGTGATCACCATCCATCCGGCCGCGGCAATCGCCTGTGCGAAATTGTGGGCCATGAGATACGCGGGGTCACCGGGTTCGATGCGGGCGCTGCCGAAGATCGTGCACTTCAACACATCGCTGTAGGGCACGAACACCTGAAACGAGTAGCGGAGTTCCTTCACCGCGGCGGCGACGAGCTTCAGATCACCCCGGTCGACATCCTCGAGGCCCATGCGGATGGCGGTGACAACCATCTCGAACACGAACTCGCGGTCGGCGGGATCCACCGCTTCCACGAGCTTGAGGATTTCGTTGTCGAGTTGCTCATCGCCGGTGCGATAGTGGTACATGGGTTGACTCACCTCTGCAGACTGCCACGTCGCGGGGTTCCGCGGCATGCACGTCTGATGATCCGCCGGGGGATCAGGCGCCTGCGACTGGGATCGACGAGCGGGACCTGCGGGTACGGAGCGGAAGCCGCGACGTGTCGGGGCGACCGTAAAGAGTGGTTCGTTGCACGAGCCGGCGGCCCAAAGGCTCCACCAAGGCCCGGAAATCCTCGGGTGTCACGTCGGTGCCGTGTTCCGAACCGGCGGCTCGCGAGATGTTTTCGTCCATCAGGGTCCCTCCGAGATCGTTGACTCCGGCCTGGAGCAACTGCCTCACGCCCCCGAGGCCGAGTTTCACCCACGAACCCTGGATGTTGTCGATGCGACCTCGGTAGACGATTCGTGCGATCGCGTGCATGAGCAGCACCTCGCGCCATGTGGGCCCGCGCCGGGCCCGACGCTGCAAGTAGATCGGTGATGCCATATGGACGAACGGCAGCCCCACGAACTCGGTGAAACCCCCGGTCTCCTCCTGCAATGCACGAGTGAGGAGCATGTGCTCAGCCCAGTGCTCGGGCCGCTCGACCGAGCCGAACATGATGGTTACGTTCGACTTCAACCCGACGGAGTGGGCCACGCGGTGGGCCTCGAGCCACTCCTCGGTGTTGATCTTGTCCGGGCACAGGATCTGGCGTATGTCGTCGACCAGGATCTCCGCTGCGGTGCCCGGCAACGACCTCTGGCCGGCCTCCATCAGTCGCCGGAGATAGTCGGCGAGAGGTTCGTGGTTTCTCTTCGCACCCTCGGTGACCTCGAGCGCCGTGAATCCGTGGATGTGCATGTCGGGTACGGCGCTGTTGACGGCACGGGCCACATCTATGTAGTAGTCGCCGTCGAAGTCGGGATGAATCCCGCCCTGGAGGCAGACCTCGGTGGCACCCTCCTCGGCTGCCTCAACGGACCGCTCAGCGATTTGATCGAGTGTGAGCAGGTAGGGCGTGCCGCGAAGGTTGAGCGACAGCGGACCTTTGGAGAATCCGCAGAAACGACACTTGAAGGTGCAGACGTTTGTGTAGTTGATGTTGCGGTTGGCCACCCAAGTGACCTCCGGCCCCACGATTTCGGAGCGGAGTTCATCGGCAACTCGGGCAACGGCGGCGACCTCGGGCCCCCGGGCCCGGAACAGACTGACGATCTCATCGAACCCGACGTCGTGGCCCATGCGCACGCCGTCGATGACCTCCCCGACGGCGCCGCTGACCTCCACGTCGCCGGCGAGCAGATCGGCCGGTTCGGCCCCGGTGCCGGTGTACCACTGAGAGGAGATGTGACCGATGAGGTCGAATTCGGCGCCGTCGTCGACCTTGGCCCTCTCCATGGTTCTCTCCGGCCAAACCGAACCCGGGTCGTCCCGGGCGAAACCATCGGAATCCGCTCTGTCCATGACCGCGAAGTGCAGATCCGCATGGATCCAGTCATGGGGTTCACGAACGAAACGCGGATGGACCGTGAGCCGGGGCGCGAGCGTGTGGCCGTGGCGCTCCGTTGTCTCCCGAAGCCGATCAAGGTGAGGCCAGGGCCGTTCGGGATTGACGTGGTCGGCGGTTACCGGTGACACCCCACCCCAGTCGCTCACCCCAACGTCGAGCAGTTCGCCGAAATCGGTGGAGAGATTCGGCGGCGCCTGGACATGAACATCGTCAGGGAGTATCACCCGCGCCAGAGCGATCGCATCGAGGTGATCACGGCTGGGGCAGGGCGGGTGTGAGTGCATCGCAGTGCCCGGCTTCGGCAGAAAGTTCTGCACGATCACCTCCTGGATGTGACCGTGTCGACGATGTGTCGCGGCGATCGCCTCCAACGCTCGTATGCGATCCCCGCGGTCCTCTCCTATACCAACGAGGATGCCTGTGGTGTAGGGAACCTGCAGCTCTCCGGCCCATTCGAGCGTGTCGAGCCGGCGCTTCGGATCCTTGTCAGGGGATCCGCGGTGGC
Organism: uncultured Acidimicrobiales bacterium; assembly: GCA_964509555.1. Classification (GTDB taxonomy): domain Bacteria; phylum Actinomycetota; class Acidimicrobiia; order Acidimicrobiales; family Aldehydirespiratoraceae; genus SZUA-87. The sequence continues at coordinate 4 of CAZDYO010000190.1, read as the reverse complement.
AATC
>CAZDYO010000189.1:0-5394 GCA_964509555.1 uncultured Acidimicrobiales bacterium | reverse complement strand
TCTTCTCATGGCTTCCTTGTCTCGCTCGTGGAGCATGTAGACCAAGGCTGCGAAAATCAAACCGGACCCTATTGCGATGAGTGCCGGCTGGACCCTCAGATTGCCGAGGTCTCGAATCATCACGACCGAGATTATCGGCTGGGTGGGATCGGCCATGGCTCGGGGAGGGGCCTCGCCTGGAATAGTGACCAAAGACCCGGGTGTGACCCTCTGGACCTGGACAATGCCGTAGCGAGTGGGATGGGTGATGGTGAGCGCCGACTTGATCTGGGTGTAGATGCGATCCCATCGGGTGGGGTTCGGCGGAAGGGGCGACTTTCCACCGATGGTGTAGGCATCGAGAATCTTGAACTCGGTCGTGTCGGTGAAATCGAAATCGGGGCTCGCGGTGAGCACCGCCCCGGCCGATGCGTTGATCTCGCCGGATTCCGCGGTTGAGAGAAGGTTCCAGCCACCGAACGCCGGGTTGGATTCATCGACCAATTCCGGGGCGACCGCGTCGAGTTCCGACAAGGTGACCGCCTCGTGAAGCGCCTGGGTCTCCTCGACCAACGCCTGAATCTCGGCGTCGGTTTTTCCGGCCAGTTCGGCAGGAGGGAGAGTGTCGCGGCTGACCGGTCCGAACTCGGCGAGAGCCACCGGGTCGTTGGACGCAACCACGAGGTCGTAAGCACTCGGAAGGGCTTCGCTGTGGAGTGTGTTGGCTCTGTCGAGCGCGGCGAGCGTGAGATCGCCCTGATCGGCGGACGCCACAATCTCAACCGGCTTCCACGACGGCGAGGTGCCCTTGTAGCCAATTCCGTAGATCCACCAGACGGTGGCGAGAATGGTCATCCATCCGAACAAGCCGGCCAAGGTGAGCAAAGTGCCGAGACGAGGGCCGGAGTTGCTGCTCAGCAGCACCCATACCGAACCCATCAACACAACAATTCCGACGAGCACAGCCATGAAACCGCGCATCTGCGGATCCCATGCCAAGCCGGCGATTACGTGAATCATCTGCATCAGAGGTTCCTCTCGAACGCAACGACGGCGTTGATCTGCTCAGGTGTGAGAAGGCCCGGGTAGGTCACTCCCACACCGTCATCGGTGCGGGGCCCGAATCCCGGCATCTGTCCGTTGCCACCGGACCCACCCTTGCCGTAGGTCTTTCCGATGGTCTGGCCCTCGCTCACGAAGGCGGCATGTTCGGCAGCGGTCTCGAATTGATCGAGGGTGGTGCCGTTGGTGAGGTTGGGTCCGAAGAACCCACCGCCCTGCTTGTATTCGGACAGCAACGGTTGACTGGTCCCGTTCTCGGCGATGGTGCGGGGCGCGGTTGCGTCGTAGGACCAACCAGATGTGTGGCATCTCGCGCAACTGTAGGTGCCGCCGCTGGCTTGGTTGGTGAAGATGATCTTGCCGTAGTCGAGGTAGATCTGCTGGTCGGGCACCCTGCCCGGCTCGGACAGGAGCTCGAGCGCGGCCTTGCCGAGTGCCGCTTGGGCATCGGCCTTTTCTGCCTCGGTCGTGGCGGCCGACACCTGGGCAGCCAGGGCGGGATCGGCATCAAGGGCCATCTGCTCGGCGGTTGCCACCACGGCATCCTTGGCCCCCAGCCACTGATCGACGGCCGAACTGATCGAAGCTGATGCATCGGATCTGGCCGCATTGACCGCGCCGCTGGCGTCGGCCATGGCCTGCACGTTGGCCGGATCGGTATTCTCCGGATCGAGAGCCGCCAAGGCAGCCTCGGCATCGCGAATGGCCACGGCCCAGTCGGCCGGACTCTCGGCGATCAGCTTCTCGGCAACGCCATCGCGGATGCCCTGCGAAACCTCGCTGCGAATGGTGGCCTCGTCGATCTGGATGCTGCGTAGATAGAAGATTGCGGTCTCGAGCTCCTGCTCCGACAGTGGACCGCCGCCGGGGCCACCCCAAGCCGGCATCACACCGTTGCGACCGAAGTTGAGAACGTGGAGAACTTCGTCCTCGCTGAACCTTGACAGAACGGTGTTGAGAGCGGGAGCCTTCCAGCTGACCTGGGCAATGAAGTTGCCGTCGGAGCCAATCAGAGACTTCGACACCGAACCACCGGTGCCGTTCGGACCGTGGCAGCTGACGCACTTGGCGCCCTCGGTGTAGAGCTCGCGACCCCGGTCGGTGAACACCCGATCGGTGTCGGCCACCAAGCCATCGTGACGACCGGGCTCTCCCAGCCAGTAGAGCGGAAGCGAAACCGAGACCACGGTGAGAAGCACCAGTCCGGCCGCGAGCGTGCGATCGAGATGACGCCCCTCCAGCTCCTCATCGGATAGGTAGGGCATTCGATTCGGGGCGAGTTCAATCTCGGAACCGACCTCGGGCTTGGCGCCTCGAATGTTGAAGTAGATGTAAAGGATCCCACCGACGAAGACAATCGCCAGAATGACGAATCCGATGGTCCGTTGTGTTGTTGCGGCGAAAAGCATGCGCGTTCAGTAATTCTCGTGGGTCTCGGGGATGCTTGCGGGTCTAGCCGTGTGCTTTGATCTTGCCGATGCAGTGAGGCCCCTCGGCCTCTTGCCCGGTGGTGTTGGTGCCAATTGGTGGGCCTTGGATGATGGTTCCGGTGTCGACGGTGAGCGAACCGTCGGCCCCGATGGTCATGGCGAAGCGGTCCATGCCTCTCGGTGCGGGCCCACCCTTCTTCTCGCCCACCTGGTTGTACTGCGAACCATGGCAAGGGCACTCGAACCACTGCGAGGTGACACAGCTCGGCACTCGGCATCCAAGGTGGGGACATTTCTGGTAGAGCGCGACGATTCCGCCGTCGAGACCGAGATTGTGGCCGGCCAACATGCCCGAGAGTTCGGCCGGGGAGTATGTGGCCGCGGCCTTCTCGGCAGCACCATTCGGGTATTCGGTGAGCCACATGCGGCCCTCGGCCTTGTAGAGATAGCCGTTTCCGGCCCGAATATCGGCCAGGAGCGACGACACCAGACCGACCTTGATCTTCGAACCGAAGCCTCCGGAGACCTGCGGCCACAGGAAGGCAATGGAGGCCCCACCGAAACCGGCCAGACCCAATCCGAACATCAACACGATGCTGCGGTTGAAGAACTGCCGACGGGTTACGCCCAGCGTTTCGGGATCGGCAGGCACGTACGCCGCCGGAGGAGCACCCTTGGCGGCCACCACGAGTTCGGCGCGGGCGTTCTTGCGCTCAAGAAGCGCGGCCTTCTCGACCTGCTGGCCGGTGAGTTGTTCCTCGGCCCCCAGTTCGGTGTTGGCGGAGTCGCGCGAGCGGGTCTCTCGCGACAACACGCCGATTGCCTCACTTGTCTGGCGACTTCTGGCCACTGCGAAAACCGCAATCGCGGCGAGAAGGACACCGGCTACCACTGCGACGACGATCACGGTCTACCTCCAACGGTCATCTTCATATTGGTGTCAGACATTTTGGTGCCACCTTGAGGGTGAACGAGGGCGGGGGTGGGTGTGGGCATCAGAGCTCGAAAAAGAGTCCGGCTTGCCACGGGAACACGAAGTTGAATCCCGGGCCACGGAAGAACGAACCGATGATCACGAGAACCGCCCAGAACATCATGTGGATGGTCATGAGCGAGATCGCGAATTTGCGGTCCTCGGGCTTCTGGGAAGGGTTCTTGTCCATGTAGGGCGCGAGGATCAGGAGGAAGATTCCCATTCCGGGAATGGTCACACCGGCGACCATTGGATGGAACATGGTGAGAAGTTCCTGCAGACCCAGGAAGTACCAAGGGGCCTTCGACGGGTTGGGGGTCTTGTTGAAATTGGCGTGTTCGAGCAGCGGGGCGTTGACAAAGATCGAGAAGATGGTGGTGAATGCCGTGATGAACAGGGCGGCCACGAACTCGATCACGAGAAGATGGGGCCAGGTATGGACCTTGTCGACGGGCTTGGCCTTGACGTCCTGAATGGAACCCGACTTGACGACGGTGAGAAGTCGCTGGGTGTGCCCTTCGGGACCGGACACCAACGGCGGGCCGTCGGTGGCGGCCGGAGGAGCGCCGGCCGGCGCGGTGGTGGCAACACCCGAGCCCGAAGCCTCGGCCTCGCCACCGGCCCGCTTGGCCTTGGCCGCTTTGGCCCGTTCGAGAAGGTGGGCGGGAATCTTCGAAGCGGCTTCCGACTGCTCGGCGGTGAGCTCGGGCTCTGCCGCGGCGGCACTCTCTGCGGCCGCTTTGGCCTTGGCCGCTTCGGCCCGCTTGCGGAGGTGTTCGGGAATCTCGGTCATCTGTGGATCTCCTGTACCGGCCTAGAGGGGTCCCGAGATTCCGCCGTCCTTGCGGACCCGCCAGAAGTGAATCGCCATGAAGATGACGATCACGAACGGGAGCATGAGGACGTGGAGTACGTACCAGCGAATGAGAGTGTCGGTGCCGATTTCGGCACCACCGAGCAGAACGAACCGGACCTGTGATCCCAGAACCGGTGTGTAGCCCATCATGTTGGTGCCGACGGTGACGGCCCACAGAGCGAGCTGATCCCAAGGGAGCAGGTAGCCGGTGAAGGACAAAAGCAGGGTGAGGGTGAGCAGCACCACTCCGATCACCCAGTTGAATTCACGGGGAGGTTTGTAGGCCCCGTGGTAGAACACGCGGGCCATGTGGAGGAAGACGGTGAGCACCATCAGGTGGGCCGCCCATCTGTGCATGTTTCTCACCAGCAGGCCGAAGGTGACCGAAGACTGCAGGGTGTAGATGTCGTTCCATGCCGCGGCCGCGGTGGGCCGGTAGAAGAACATCAGGAAGATGCCCGTGACGGTGAGCAGGATGAACAGGAAGAAGCTGAGGCCACCCAGACAGAGTGTGTAGCTGACCTTGACCGCGTGGCGCTTCACCTTCACCGGGTGGAGGTGGTAGAGCACGCTGTTCATGATCACGTAGGAGCGATTTCTGGGGCTGTCGGTGTAGCCCTTTCGGAAAATCGAGCCCGGGCGGAAAATTGAATTCCACGCTTGGGATCCCTGAATCGAGTTGCCCAGTTGCGACATCTGATCCTGAACCCTCTGGGGCATCGGTTTCTTTATCTCATCATCGATTTCGGTGGCCATGGTCTGACCGTTCCTCCTGTGTGTCGTCGGCCTCAGCCGAGACGCATTCCGTATCCGTAGCCGTGGGCATTGGTTCTCTGGTGACCATCTCCGTTGGCCGACGGGTCGCCGACCTTTCCGAGGATGATCACTCCGGTTGGGCACCTGTCGACACACAACGCGCACCGCGTGCACACGTCGTCGTCGATGGTGAATATCACGTGGTCGCTGGGATCACTACCGGGAAGTTCGGTTCCGATGGCCTCATCGATGGCATCGGGCCGCACCATGTGGATGCACTTCCACGGACAGATGTCGACACAGCCCTCGCACATGATGCACTCGGACTGGTCGATGTG
>CAZDYO010000188.1:0-5403 GCA_964509555.1 uncultured Acidimicrobiales bacterium | reverse complement strand
CTGCTCGTCGGTGGCGATGATGTCGAGAATGTCGTCGACAATCTGAAATGCCATCCCGTAGGCGATGCCGAACTCGGTGAGCGAGTCGATGGTCGGGCGTGGCAGGCCGGCCACAATGGTGCCGATCCGACACGCCGCGCCGAGCAGGGAAGCGGTCTTTCCGGTGATCGATCTCTCGTAGGCCTCAGCGGTCCGGTCGATGCGAAACGCGCTTTCGAGCTCGAGGATCTGACCCTCGCAGAGCTGGGTGATCGTGGTGGCCAGCAGGCCGGCCACCTCGGTGCCCAGTCCGGCGGCGATCTCCGAGGCTCTCCCGAGGAGGTAATCGCCGGCGAGAATGGCGCGAAGATTGCCCCATTCGGCGTTGACGCTCACGACTGACCTGCGGGTGGTGGCATCGTCCATCACGTCGTCGTGGTAGAGCGACCCGATGTGGACGAGCTCGACCGCACAGCCCCCTCGGATCACCTCGATGGTGGCCGGGCGCGCCTCGGCGTCAAGGACCGCGGCGGCGGCCATGGCAAAGCCGGGGCGCACCCGCTTGCCCCCGGCACGAATCAGGTGGCTGGCGATTTCGGTCAGGAACTGCCCGTCGGATTGCACCACGGCCAGAAGCTCAGCCTCGACGCGTCGGAGGTCGTCTTCCATCGAGGGCAGTATCGAGAGAGGAGATGGGGCCACGAAGATACGCTAGGCCGTGTCGTGACCAGTCGCCCATACGACGGGCGATAGCCCGCAATCCTTCGATTGTGCGGATACCTGCCGATGGATCCCTGAGAGGGACCGAACTGGTCCTGCGTTACAGGCTCAGGCGTCCGGGTAGACTCGACGCACGTACCCCGCCCTTGGGAGGAATGCCGATGTTCGAGCGGTTCACCGACAGAGCACGACGAGTCGTCGTGCTCGCGCAAGAAGAAGCGCGGCTGCTCAACCACAACTACATCGGCACCGAACACATTTTGCTCGGGCTGATCCACGAGGGTGAAGGTGTGGCCGCCAAGGCCATGGAATCCCTGGGTATCAGCCTCGAGGCTGTTCGTAGCCAGGTTGAGGAGATCATCGGCCAGGGCGGATCGTCTCCGAGCGGACACATTCCGTTCACCCCCCGGGCCAAGAAGGTGCTGGAGCTGAGCCTCCGCGAAGCCTTGCAATTGGGCCACAACTACATCGGCACCGAACACATCCTGCTTGGTCTCATTCGTGAGGGCGAGGGCGTGGCCGCCCAGGTGCTCGTCAAGTTGGGGGCCGATCTGTCGAGGGTTCGCCAGCAGGTGATCCAACTTCTGTCGGGATACTCCGGGTCCGGATCCGGCGGCTCGTCCCAGCAGGGTTCCGGCGAGAAGGCCGGCGCCACCGCCGGCGGGTCGGGCGGGGAGAGCCCGTCGGGTTCTCTCGTCCTCGACCAGTTCGGCAGGAACCTCACCCAGCTCGCACGCGACAAGGCCCTCGACCCGGTCATCGGCCGCGGTCGTGAAGCCGAGAGGGTCATGCAGATCCTCAGCCGCCGAACCAAGAACAACCCGGTGCTCGTCGGCGAGCCGGGAGTGGGCAAGACCGCGATAGTCGAAGGGCTGGCCCAGTCGATCGCTGCCGACTCGGTCCCCGAGACCCTCCACGGCAAGCAGCTCTACACCCTCGACCTGGGTGCACTTGTTGCCGGCAGTCGATACCGCGGTGATTTCGAGGAACGTTTGAAGAAGGTCCTCAAGGAGATCAAGACCCGCGGCGACATCATCTTGTTCATCGACGAGATACACACACTGGTTGGTGCCGGCGCCGCCGAGGGCGCGATCGATGCCGCCTCCATCCTCAAGCCGATGCTGGCCCGCGGCGAGTTGCAGACCATCGGGGCCACCACCCTCGACGAGTACCGCAAGCATCTCGAGAAGGATGCCGCTCTGGAACGGCGATTCCAGAAGGTCGTGGTCGATGAACCATCGGTCCCACACACCATCGAGATCCTCAAGGGCCTCCGCGACCGCTACGAGTCCCACCACCGCGTCACCATCACGGATCAGGCCCTCGTGGCGGCCGCCAATCTCGCCGACCGTTACATCTCCGATCGTCACCTTCCCGACAAGGCCATCGACCTGATCGACGAGGCCGGCTCCCGACTGCGTATCAAGCGCATGTCGACCCCGCCCGAATACAAGGAGATCGAGGCTGAAATCGCCGACGTGGTCAACCAGAAGAACGCGGCGGTCGAGTCGCAGCAGTTCGAGCAGGCCAGCGTGTTGCGCGACAAGGAAAAGGATCTGCTCGCCCGCCGGGAATCAATGGAGGGCGACGCCAAGGCATCGGGCCTCGACCTGTTCGACGAGGTCGATGAGGAGGCCATTGCCGAGGTCCTGTCGATGTGGACCGGCATCCCGGTCTACAAGCTCACCGAGGAGGAGACCGAGAAGCTTCTGCGTATGGAAGACGAGCTCCACAAGAGGGTGATCGGCCAGAACGACGCCATCAAGGCAGTTTCTCAGGCCATTCGTCGCACCCGTGCCGGTCTCAAGGACCCCAAGCGGCCCAGCGGCTCATTCATCTTCCTGGGCCCGTCGGGTGTGGGCAAGACCGAGCTGTCGAAGACTCTCGCCGAGTTTCTCTTCGGCGACGAGGCGTCGCTCATCAGCCTCGACATGTCGGAGTTCCAGGAGAAGCACACGGTCAGCCGACTCGTCGGTTCGCCTCCTGGATACGTCGGATACGAAGAGGGCGGCCAGCTCACCGAGAAGGTCCGCCGCAAGCCGTTCTCGGTGGTTCTGTTCGACGAGGTCGAGAAGGCCCACCCCGATGTGTTCAACACCCTGCTGCAGATTCTCGAGGAGGGTCGTCTCACCGACAGCCAGGGTCGTTCGGTCGACTTCCGAAACACTGTGCTGATCATGACCTCCAACCTCGGCACCGCCGATCTTCGCAAAGCCAACCTCGGTTTCACCAAGGCCGACGAGGCTGTCACCTACGAGCGCATGAAGGAAAAGGTGCAGGAGGCGCTCAAGTCGCATTTCCGACCCGAGTTCCTCAACCGCATCGACGACGTCATCGTGTTCCACGAGCTTTCCCGGCCCGAAGTACGCGAGATCGTCGACCTGATGGTGAGGCGAGTGGTGGCGCAGCTGGGTGGCCAGGGAATGGGCTTGGAGCTCACCGACGCCGCCAAGGACCATCTCGCCGAAAAGGGTTACGACCCCAGCATGGGTGCCCGGCCGCTGCGTCGCGCCTTGCAGCGCTTGGTGGAGGACCCGCTCTCCGAGCGACTGCTCTACAAGGAGTTCCGTGCCGGTCACATCATCATCGTCGATGCCGAGGCCGACCCCGACAACGAAGGTGAGATGAGGATCGTGTTCCGGTCGATCGAGGGGTTCGAGCCCCCTGAACCGGAACTGGCCGAGGCTTCGGAAGGCGCCGAATCGGCATTCTGATTCCGGGAGTCGGCTGGGCCATTGGGACCACGATGTTCTGACTCAGTTCCATGGCCGGCCATGCCCGGGTCACAACTTCGATGCGACCATGGGCGCTAATTCGGCCCGTGCCCTAAAGAGGCCATCGTGGGTTCACGAATGGACTCCATGGCACGAAAACCGAAATCGCGAGTGTGGGGTGCGTTTCTTGCGGGCTCCGTCGTGATCACGATGACTGCGACCAGCGCAACCATCGCCGGGGCATCGACCCAACGACGTGAGCCGGTCGGCACCACCGTCGATCGCACACCCACAGGAACATTCGATGATGGAGGACTGAGCCTCCTCGGAACCCAGGACGACGGCAAGATGCTCCCCGCCGTCGACGACACCGGCCGGTACGTCGTGTTCCATTCGGAGCAGGGCTTCATCGTCCCCGGTGACACGAATGGTTTCAGCGACATTTTCATGCGCGACCGCCAAGCCGGCACCCTTGAGGTTTTGAGCAAACCGCCGGGCGGCCAGGCCAATGGCGACAGTTCGTTCGCCGACATGTCCGGTGACGCCCGATGGGTGGTGTTCCACTCGAGCGCCACCAATCTCGTGGCCGGCGACACCAACGGCAAATGGGACGTGTTCCTCCTGGACCGAAACACCGGAAACATCGAACTCATCAGCCAGACCGCTGATGGCACGCTGGCCAACGGAAACTCGTTTCACGCGTCGGTTTCCGACGACGGACGCTATGTGGCGTTTCACTCATTGGCCACGAACCTGTCGCCCATCGACACCGACACCGACGCTGACATCTACGTGAAGGATCGCCAAACCGGTGCACTGGAGTTGATCACGAAGAGCACGACCGGTGGGCCCGCGAATGGCCGGTCGTTCGTGCCCGACCTCAGCGCGGACGGCCGGTACGTGGCCTTCGAGTCGGAGTCGAGCAACATGATCGCCAACGACACGAACGGCAAGTGGGATGTGTTTCTCGCCGATCGTCGGACCGGAACAATCGAGAGGGTGAGCCTGTCAGCCGAATTGGGCAATGGTGACAACAACAGCTTCCTGCCCCAGATCTCGGCCGATGGTCGTTACGTGGCCTTCGAGTCCTTCGCCGAGAACCTGATCTTCGGCGACACCAACGGCGTTGCCGATGTCTACATCTACGATCGCACCCTCCAACAGACGGATCGCATGTCGGTTCCGTATCAGGTGGGTGCCGACTCCACCGACCGTTCTCTGGGGGTGTCGATCACCGACGACGGCCAGAGAGCCGTGTTTCAGTCATGGGCCGGAAACCTCGTACCGGGGGACACCAACCAGGTGCTCGACGTTTTCATGTTCACCCTCGGGGATACCGCGCCCATACGGATCAGCGAGGTGGACGGGGTCGGAGGCAACGGCCCCAGCGAACTCCCGACGATCTCCGGTGACGGATCGACGGTGGTGTTCGAGTCCCTGGCCAGCAACCTCGGCCCTGCTGACGATGATGGCTTCTGGGATGCCTTCGCCTACGACACGGCAACCGGGTCGTTGGTGGCGGCAAGCCCGATGGGGGTCATGACCACGACGGATGCCTTCCGGATGTCGAATCTGGATTCCACCATGTTCACCGACGTCGTGCAGGGCTCCTACTACGACCGTGGTGTCGGGTTCCTCAAAGCCAATGGGATAACCAAGGGAACGTCGCCGACCACCTACTCCCCAGACGCTCCTGTCACCCGCGGGCAGATGGCGACATTCCTGTTCCGTCTGAACGGCTCGCAGTGGACGCTGAATGCGGAACCGTTCACCGATGTGTGGGGGGGCAGTTACTACTACGAACCGGTGAAGTGGGCTTACCTGCGTGGAATAACAACCGGCACCAGCGACACCCTCTATTCACCGGCTGCCGTGGTCACCAGGGCCCAGATGGCCGTGTTCCTCTGGCGACTGGCCGGGAAACCCGCGGTGACCACTCCACACGGATTCACCGATGTCCCGGCCGGCAGCTATTTCGATGAGGCGGTGA
>CAZDYO010000187.1:0-5432 GCA_964509555.1 uncultured Acidimicrobiales bacterium | reverse complement strand
AGCAGAAGATCCACGATGACTACCTCTACATATTCCTCACCCGCACCCTGTGGATGCAGGCGTTCGATTCGTCGGTCCGCAACCAGTGTGGCGTGACCTCTCCGGACGGCGTGGAGTTGCTCTGCCAGAGTGGTGGGTCGATGTTCAACCAGGGCATCTGGTTCGACAAGTAGAGCCATCAGTCAAGAGCCGATTGATCACCCAGGACGTTCGAGGGAGTAGATGAGATACATACTGCAACGGATCGGACAGCTCGTAATGGTGCTGTTCGCCGTCACGGTCATCACGTTTGCCTCTGTCAACGTCCTGGGTGATCCGCTCACCAACATCCTCGGTCCGCTGGCCAGCGTCGACTGCACTGCGGTCAACTCCGGGCTTCAGGCCGACACCTCCACCAGGGGTGGCACCAGCGAGGGCGACTGCGCGGTCATCGCCCGCACCCGTGAGGAGTTCAACCTCGACAGTTCCCTGCCGGTGAGATACGGACGTTGGCTGGGCGATATCTCCACCGGCGATTTCGGCACCTCGTTCCAGAACCAGGTACCGGTGTCAGACATCATCAAGCAGAAGCTCCCGGTCACACTCAGACTGGTGGCGGTGGGGCTGTTCTTCTCGATCGTGTTGTCGATTCCATGGGCTCTGATGTCGGCCTATCGGGCCAATCGGCCCTTCGACAATGCATCCACGGTCGTGTCCTTCGGATTGTTGTCGGTGCCCAACTTCGCGATGGGGGTGATCCTTCTCTACCTCTTCGCGGTGCGATGGCAGTTCTTTCCCACCCGATACGACCCAAGTTCCTACTACAACGAGATGAAGTCGCTGTTCCTACCCGGCCTCACTCTCGCGCTGCCCCTGGCGGCCACCTACCAGCGGCTGCTGCGCACCGACCTGATAACCACGTTGCAGGAGGATTTCGTGCACATGGCCCGGGCCAAGGGGATGCCGGCCCGCACCATCATGACCCGACACGCTCTGCGGCCGTCGATGTTCTCGGTTCTCACCGTGTTCGGAATCAACACGGGCGCCCTTCTCGGAGGAACACTGGTGATCGAACGGATCTACACGATTCCCGGCATGGGAACCGAGATAGTCACAGCCATCGTGCGCGACGACACCCCGGTCGTGCTCGGGATCGTGGTGATCATCGTCACCGCCTTCGTGCTGGTCAACCTGTTCGTCGACCTGATGTATTCAATTCTTGACCCGAGGGTTCGCCGTGGCTGATCAAGATTCGTCCCTCGACCCGGCCCAGGTTGTTCTCGACTACGACCTCGAGCCCGAAGCCGAAGAAGCGGGCAAGCGAAAGCTCGGCCTCGGCTTCTGGATTGCCATTGGGTGGCTGGTGGCCATCAGCCTCGCGGCGATCCTCGCTCCGGTCCTGCCGATCGACGGTGCCAACGTGATCGCCGCCGGCAAGAAGCTCGAATCTCCGAGCATCCATCATTGGTTCGGAACCGATGGCAGCGGCCGCGATGTGTTCGCTCGTACCATCTGGGGTGCGCGGGTGTCGCTTTCGGTCGGCTTCATAGCCATCGTTGCCGGAATGCTCATCGGCGGTCCCTTGGGCATTCTCGCCGGCTACTTCCGGGGAAAGTTCGATGCCTTCATCTCGTTCATCTTCGTCTCCCTGCTCTCCTTCCCCAGCCTTGTTCTGGCTCTGCTGATCGTGAACAGCCTCGACCGCTCGCTCAAGGTGGTGGCCATGGTGCTCGGCATCCTCGCGATAGCCCCGATCGGCAGGCTCGCGAGAGCCAACACCATCGTGTTCGCCGAACGCGAATTCGTTCAGGCGGCTCGGGTGATCGGGGCCAAGGACATGCGAATAATGGTTCGCGAACTGCTTCCCAATGTCCTCATCCCGATGGGGGCCCTGGCTCTGCTGGGTATGGCGGTGGCGATCGTCGCCGAAGGCGGCTTGGCGTTTCTCGGCCTGTCGGTGAAGGAGGGCGCCAGCTGGGGAAAGATGATTCTTGAGGGATCAGGCACCCGAACCCTGCGAAAGGGCACCCATGTGGCCATGGCGCCAATAGCGATGATGTTCTTCACGGTTCTGGCGCTCAACTACGCGGGCGATCGCGTGCGGGCCTACTTCGATGTCCGCGAGACGGCGTTCTAGGAGCACACATGGCCGACCTTCTTCTCACCGTCGAGGACTTGTGTGTTCGATTCCCCACCGATCGTGGGGTCGTTCAAGCAGTCAACGGTGTCAACTTCCAGCTTGAGCAGGGCCAAACACTCGGCATCGTCGGCGAGTCCGGTTCCGGCAAGTCCGTGACCGCCAAGACCCTCATGAACCTGCTCCCGCGGTCGGCCGACGTGGAAGGCAAGGTCACCTTCGACGGGCGCGACGTGCGAGAGCTCGCCCGCAAGAAGGAGGACCATTTCTGGGGCGTGCAGATGACCATGGTCTTCCAGGACCCCATGACCTCCCTCAATCCGGTGAAGCGCTGCGGAGAGCAGATCGCCGAGACCCTCCGATACCACCTCGGCCACAACAAGAAGAAGGCCATCGCCGAGGCCACCTCTCTCATGGAACAGGTCGGCATTCCCGAACCGGCCAAGCGGGTGCGTCAGTACCCCCATGAACTCTCGGGTGGCCTGCGTCAACGCGTGGTGATAGCGATGGCGCTGGCCTGCCGGCCCCGCCTGCTCATCGCCGATGAGCCCACCACCGCGGTCGATGTCACCGTCCAGAAGCTTCTGCTCGATCTCCTCGACGACCTGCGCAGGGATCGCGGCATGTCGATGATCCTCATCACCCACGATCTGGGGGTGGCTCGCGGCCGTTGTGACGAGGTGGCGGTGATGTACGCGGGCCGCATAGTCGAACGCTCCGAAACCGAGACTCTGTTCTCGGATTCCCGCCACCCCTACACCAACGCTCTCTTGCGCTCGATCCCGCGAATCGACCAGCCGAGCCACACCCGACTCGACCCGATTCCGGGGCGTCCCCCCGAACTGATCGATCCTCCTGTGCAATGCGCCTACGCGCCGCGCTGTCGCTATGCCCAGACCGACTGTCTTGATTCAATCCCGGCGGTCGGCGGTGTAGCCGGCCAACACATCTATGCCTGCCATCATCCGGCCAACACCGAGCGCGGAGAGGCGGCTCTGGCCGCCAATCTGGCTGCCGGCCAGACTGCGGCAGGCTTGAAGATCCATGCGATCACGGAAGGTGTCCACTGATGGCCGGCACAGGTCTTGCTCCCCTTCGTGATCGGCCCGACGTACTCCTGAGCGTCGAGGAACTCACCGTTGAGTTTCCGGTGGGCCGCCGCGACGTGGTCCACGCGGTGTCCGGTATCAGCTTCGATGTTGCCGAAGGTGAGACACTCGGCATCGTCGGCGAGTCGGGTTGCGGCAAGTCGACCGTCGCTCGGTCGATCATCCGTCTCAACAGCATTCGCAGCGGAAAGGTGCTGTTCGAGGGCATCGACCTGGCGTCGCTCAAGGGTGAGGAGTTGCGTCGGCATCGTCCCAACCTGCAGATGATCTTCCAGGACCCGATCTCGTCTCTCAATCCTCGTCGCAAGGTACGCGACGTGATCAGCGAGGGTGTGAAGATCTGGGCCGGTAGTACCGGTGCATGGTCGGAGGGTCGCATCGACGAGCTCATGCACGCGGTCGGGGTTGATCCCAAGTACGGCGACCGACGGCCCCACGAGTTCTCCGGCGGACAGTGTCAGCGCATAGGCATTGCCAGGGCCCTGGCCATGGACCCCAAGGTCCTGATATGCGATGAGCCGGTGTCGGCTCTCGACGTCTCGGTGCAGGCTCAGGTTCTCAACCTGCTCGAGGACATGAAGCAGCGCTACGGGCTCACCCTGCTGTTCATCAGCCACGACCTGTCCGTAGTGAAGAATGTGAGCGACCGCATCATCGTCATGTACCTCGGCAAGGCCTGTGAAATCGGTGCGGCCGACGAGCTCTACGAACATCCTCATCACCCCTACACGCGGGCACTCCTGGCTTCCATCCCGGAGCCGGCGCCGACAGTCGACGTGTCGGAGGGCAACATCGACGGCGAGCTTCCATCGCCGATCACCCCGCCCAAGGGCTGCCGGTTCAACACTCGCTGCCCCTACGCCGATGAGGTTTGTTTCGAGGTGGAGCCGCAGATGGAAGCGGTTGGCGACGACCACTACATCGCGTGTCACCACCCGGTGGCAGTGTCGATCAGTTCCTGACCCACACCGACTCGGCCGACAGCGGGTCGGCGTTGTCGACCAAGCAGACCCGTTCTTCGTCACGAAGCTTGTGGAGATGTGCCAGCACGGAGCGGGCCGCCGGCTTGTGGAGTTCCGGTCGCACGTCGGAGTACAGCACGCCGACCATCTCGGCGGCCGTTCGAGGTCCCGATCCCAGTTCGTCGACGATCTGGGCCTCGCGCTGGAGCCGATGCTGCAGCAGGGCCTCGACATGCTGATGGGGCTCGCGGATGGGCGGACCGTGGGTGGGGTAGAGCACCTCGTCGGAGCGGTCGAGCAGCAGTCGTAGTGATCGCAGGTAGTCGGCGATGTTGCCGTCGGGTGGGGGGATCACGGTCGTCGACCATCCCATCACATGATCGCCCGACAACACGGCCTGCTCCTCGCGAAGAGCGAAACACAGATGATTGGAGATGTGACCCGGCGTGTGGAGCGCCTCAATGGTCCAACCGGCGCCGACGACCACATCACCGTGGGCCAGGGTCTGATCAGGGGAGAACCCGGTGTCGGAGTGATCGGCGTCGTCGACGTCTTCCTCACCTACGGCACTGGGCGGGTGGGGGCCGAATCCGAGCACGATGGCGCCGGTCTCCTCGGCGATGCGTCGGGCCCCGGGGGAGTGATCGCCGTGGGTGTGGGTGATCAGGACATGCGACACGGTCTCGTCACGGAGAGAGAGCAGGAGAGCACTCAGGTGGGTGTCGTCATCGGGTCCGGGGTCGACGACCGCAACGTCGCCCCGCCCTATCACGTAGGTGGCGGTTCCCCGAAACGTGAACTTCGACTCATTGGCACAAACCATGCGTCGCAGCAGCGGTGAGACCTCCGTGAGCTCGCCGTGGTGGGGATCGAAGTCGGTGTCGAAATGGATGGCCACGGCGAGACCCTACGCGCCGGACATCAGGTGGCGCATTCCGACTCACCGACCTCGACCTCGTAGGGGCCGGTCTCCTCATAGTCGATGTAGAACGTCGGGTCTTCCTCGAACGAGGGGAAGCGGTCGAGTTCACGGAGTTCGTCGTCCAATGCCGATGGCCCGCCTGCGGCGTCGAGCCACGATCGGAACGACTGGCCGGCCGAGCGCCCGCCGGTGAAACGGCGGACGATCCTGAAGGCAGCTTCGGCAGCATTCTTGGCCGGCGACCGGAGCGCCTTCTGGCCGAACCAGAATCGCTCCTGGCTGACGGACCCGCCCAGCGGCATCCGGTAGCCGGGGGCGGATCG
>CAZDYO010000186.1:0-5456 GCA_964509555.1 uncultured Acidimicrobiales bacterium | reverse complement strand
TCGAGGGTCTTGAGGGTGACGTTGCCGGTGAACCCGTCGGTGACGATCACATCGACGTCGGGGGTCATCACATCACGACCCTCGACATTTCCGATCCACTCGGCGCCGACATTGCCGGCCCAATCGGGCTCTGACAACAGTTTGAAACAACTCTTCACGAACGGGCTGCCCTTGCCGGCTTCCTCCCCGATCGACAGCAAGCCGACACGCGGCTTTTCGATGCCGAAACGGTCGCGGGCGTAGACGGTTCCCATACCGGCGAACTCGACCAGCCAGTCGGGGCGACACTCGGCGTTGGCGCCGGCGTCGAGAAGCGTGGTGGGAGTGTGGCCGGGAACGGGGATCGGTGTGGCGATCGCCGGACGGCTGATGCCCCTGATTCGACCCATCCGCAGCAGCGCCGATGCCATGGTGGCACCGGTGTTGCCGGCCGAGACCATCGCCGAAGCCTTGCCGTCGCGAACCGCTTCCGCGGCGCGAACCAGCGAGGAATCCTTCATGCGACGAACGCTCGCACCCGGCTCGGCGTCCATGGCGATCACCTCGCTGGCCGGGATCACCTCGAGATCACCGGTGTCGGTGAGTTCGTCGGGCCGCCCCACCAAGACGACCGGAATACCGAGCTCTTCAGCGGCGCGGCGAGCCCCGGCAACGATTTCGCCGGGGGCACGATCGCCGCCCATGGCGTCGACCGCTACGGGCAGCATCGACTCAGTCGACCTCTATGGCCTGGCGGCCGCCATACCAGCCGCAGTTGCCACAGGCCCGGTGGGGGCGCTTGGTGGCGCCGCAATGCGGGCAGGCGCTACGAGCCGAGGCTCCGACGGTCCAGGCAGAAGCCTTGCGGCTCCGGCTCTTGGACTTCGACATTTTTTTCTTCGGGACTGCCATGACGCGTTCCTGGTATCAGATCGGGCGAACACGGAATGCTACCGACCCGAATGACCGACAGCACCCTCTCGCTTGGGCCCGCACTCCGATGAGAATCAGTCGTCGTCGAATCTCAACTGATCGAGCGCGGCCCAACGGGGATCACCGGCCGTCTGCTCATCGCCGGGAAGGCCCGTGGGGAAGCGATCCGGCTCCGGCCCCCGACACGACTCCCGGCACAGGGGAGCGAGCGGCAGGGCCAGGATCACGGCCTCGCGCAACGCCGGAGTTAGGTCGATGCGCTCATCGACGATCGGCCAGGTCTCGCCCTCGGTGGGCACATCTTCGAAAACCTCCGACACCTGGGCATGGATGTGGCCGGTGACGGGAGCCAGACACCTCCGACACGGGGCCGACCAGTCGGCCGACGCGGTGCCCGAGACGGACACCCCTCCGTGTACCGACTCGACCACCACTTCGGCATGAACGACCGATCCCACCACGAGGGAGTCACCCACGTTCGCGTCGTCGATCAGGACGCGATCGGAGACCGGGCGTCTGGTGCCCACGCGGCGGCGAAGCGCCACCACATCGATGATCAGGGAATCCGCAGCGGTCAACCCTGGTCCTGATCGAAGAATGCCTCGGCAAACGGATCGGGCGACTCGGGCTCGGTCGGCTGTGAACCGGAATCGCGTGCTCCCTGCAGCTTGGAACGACCCGACTCGATGGTGCGAAGGGTGCGCTGCAGAACGACCTCGAAGCCCCCGAGCTTCTGGTCGCACCAATCCTCGGTCTCGAGACGCAGGCGGCGGGCCTCGGCGTCGGCATCGGCAACAAGCTTGCGGGCGCGGTCTTCGGCGGCCTTGACGACCTCGGTGCGCTGCACCATCTGCTGGGCACGGGCACGCGACACCGCGATGATCTCATCGCCCTCGTGTTGAACCCTGGCCAGGAAATCGTCGCGTTCCTTGAGCAACCAGCGAGCGCTCCGCAGCTCGTCGGGGAGAGACTCGGCCACCGCCCGGAGCAGCTCGAGCAGCTCGTCCTTGTTGATCATCGACGAAGCCGACAACGGCACCGGGCGGGCCTCGGCGACAATCTCGATCGCCTTCTGCAGCAGCGCCTCGGCCTGCGGGGCGCGATGCTGCTGGGGTTGGGGGGAGTCGGAGCCGGGCTCGATGTTGGTCACCCGTATCTCTCCTTCACGCGAGAGGCCACAGCAGGCGGAACCATGCTGGTGATGTCGCCACCGAACCGGGCGAAATCGCGGATGAACTTCGATGCCAGGAACGAACTGCGCGAAGCCGACGGGATGAACACGGTGTGGACGCCCGACACGGAATTGTTCATCTGGGCCATCTGGAGTTCGTTCTCGAAATCGGAAACTGCTCGCAGGCCCTTGATGATGAAATCGGCCTCAACCCTCTTGGCCAGATCGACGACCAACGACGAAAACATCGTTACCGAGACATTGGGCAGATGGCTGGTGGCCTCCACCAGCATCTCCTCGCGGTCGCCGAGGTCGAACACCCCATCGCCCTTCTGGGTGTTGCGCATGGCGGCCACGACCACCTCATCGAACAATGTCGACGCGGTCTCGATGATCTCGACGTGGCCATTGTGTACCGGATCGAACGACCCGGGATACAGAACGCGACTCATTTCATTCACTCCCGGCGGGCGGTCTGGCGGTTGCAAGCGTCACCACGGTAGCCCCGTAGCGTCGGGCCCGGTGGACTTCCCAATGAGCGGGAGGTTCGATCTCGCGATCCGACTCGATCACCACCACGCAGTCGTGCACCTGATCCAGTAACTCGGCCCACTGGTCGAATGCGTACGGAGGGTCGAGCAGGAGCAGATCGTATGAAGCGGCGCGACTCAGATAGGCAACCCCGTCGGCGGACACCACCGATGAGCGATCCTCCAGGCCCAGGGCCTCGAGGTTGCGGTCGATCACCTGCCGAACCCGCCGGTCGGATTCGACGAACGTGGCGTGGACCGCCCCGCGCGACAGGGCTTCGATTCCCAGGGCCCCCGATCCTGCGAACAGGTCAAGCACCCTCGCCCCCTCCACGGCTCCCAGCGAATACAGGGAGTTGAACACCGCCTCCCTCACACGATCGGTGGTGGGACGCGTGGAATCACCTTCGGGGGCCTCCAGACGACGGCCGCCGGCGGTTCCGGCCACAACCCTCAACATGGCGAGGCCGATCTCGAAGGATCCGAGAACGCTTGGGGCACGGTGATCATCTGCACAGTCTGGCCCGGGCCGCGTTACTGTCCACATCGTGGCTTTGGCAAAGATGATCGTATGTGTCGATTGTGGCGGCGACTGCCACCTGATCTCCTATGAACCCGACGAGGGTTTCGCTCCCGGTGATGTTGTCGCCTACCGATGCGGAGACTGTCTCGACCGCTGGGACATCGAGGTGACAGCCGACGACCTCGAGCCCGAGCGCCCGAGCTGAACCTCTCGCCCGATCATCGGATCAGCCCTTCATCAGGAAGTCGGCTTCGTCGTCGGCCAGGACCAGATCAATCTCGTCGCGTAGCTCCGGATGGGCCTCCAGCTCGGGATCCGAGTCGATGATCCCGAACGCCACCTCGCGAGCCGACTCCACCCACTCCCGGTCGCGACGCAGCGAGGCCAGTTTCAGATCATTCCGCCCTTTCTGACGTTCGCCCATGATCGTGCCCTCACCCCGTAGCTCGAGATCGATCTCGGCCAGGCGGAACCCGTCGGTGGTCCCCACGAGCGCGTTGATGCGCGCCTCGCCGTCGGGCGTGGACGGATCCCCGACCAGATAGCAACGCGACTCGTGGCTGCCTCGGCCCACCCGTCCCCGCAACTGATGGAGTTGGGCAATACCGAACCTTCCGGCGTCGAGCACCACCATGATCGTGGCGTTGGGCACGTCGACACCGACCTCTATCACTGTCGTTGCCACCAGAACGTCGATTCGACCATCCCTGAAGTCGGCCATGGTCGACTCCTTGAGATCGGGCGCCACCCGGCCGTGCAACAGTCCCACCCGCAGGCCCGCCAGCTCATCGTGAACGAGTCGGGCGTGGGTCTCCTCGGCCGACCTGACGTCGAGCGACTCTGACTCATCGATGAGGGGACACACCACATACGCCTGACGGCCCTCGGCCACTGCTTCCCGGATGTCGGACCAGACCGCGACCTCCTCGAGGTCGGTGCGGGCCCAGATTGTCCGGATCGGGGTTCGACCCGGGGGCATCTCGTCGAGCACCGACACGTCGAGGTCGCCGTAGACGGTCATCGCCGCGGTCCGGGGAATCGGTGTCGCGGTCATGACCAGCACATCCGGAGCAGCACCGGTGTTGCCCTTGTCGCGCAGCGCGGCTCGCTGTTCCACACCGAAACGGTGCTGCTCATCGATGACCACCATGCCCAGGGAGTGGTACTCGACCTTGTCCTGGATGAGGGCGTGGGTACCGATCACGATGTCGACCTTGCCCATCACGAGATCAGCCAGCACCCGCCGACGATCCGCGGCACCGATTCTGTTGACCAGGAGCTCGATTCGCAGTGGCCGGTCACCCATGAGGGTGGACTGGTCGGGAACCAGCATCCCCTCGAGCAGAGCGGCGATCCCGAGATGATGTTGCTCGGCCAACACCTCAGTGGGCGCCATGAGCGCCCCCTGCATGCCCCCTTGCACGGCCATCAGAAGCGCGGTGACAGCCACCACGGTCTTGCCCGAACCGACATCTCCCTGCAGGAGCCGGTGCATCGGACGGGGCAGCACCAGATCTGAGCTGATCTCGCCCATGACCCGTTGCTGCGCGCCGGTGAGCGAAAACGGCAGGCGCCCGTGGAAGGCATCGACCAACTCACCGCTCACCTGGTGAACCACCCCTGCGGTCTCCCTCTCGATTCTGCGCTTTCGCCTGACCAGTTCGAGTTGAACCCTGAGGAGTTCATCGAAGACCAACCGGCGCCTGGCCTCAGATTTCTCCGGCATCGATTCGGGATGATGGATCCCGTTGAACGCGGCTTCACGATCGATGAAGTCGAATCTGTCGAGCACCGACTCGGGAACGGGGTCGGCCAGCCCCCGGGCCCGACATCGGGCCAACGCCTCCTCGACGAACGCGGCCAGATCCCATGTGTGGAGACCGGCCTTCTCCGACTGCGGGTAGATCGGGATGATCCGCCCGGTGCGGTCGCCCACCAGGTCGACAACCGGGTTCGACATCTGACGCCGGCCTCGGTAGAGGTCGATCTTGCCGTAGACGATCGCCTGGGTGCCCTCACTGAGTTGACGCTCACGCCATGGTTGGTTGAAGAATGTGAGCGACAGCCGACCGGTGCCGTCGCCGAACTCGACCGTGGTGAGGGTCCGGCGGTTGCGGGTGCGCCGGGTACCTGCACGCCTGACCTCCCCAACCACCGTCGCCTCCTCACCGATCGCCAAGTCCTCGATGTGGGCCTGCCGGGTTCGGTCGATGTAGCGGCGCGGGTAGTGTTGGAGCAGGTCGAGAACGGTCTCGATGCCCTGGGCCGAGAGTGCCTTGGTTCGTTTGTCGCCTACCCCGCGCAGACGTTCAACCGGTAT
>CAZDYO010000185.1:0-5461 GCA_964509555.1 uncultured Acidimicrobiales bacterium | reverse complement strand
GAGGTTGATCGCCGAGGTGACCGCCGCCGACGCCGTGTGGCCCAGACCGCAGATCGAGGCGTCGGCCATGGCCCGGGCCATGTCGTCGACCAGATCGAGTCTCGAGGCCGAGATGGAGCCGGTGCGTTCGAGCTGCACGATGGTTTCGTGTTGACGAGCGGTGCCGACCCGGCACGGCACGCACTGACCACATGACTCGTTGCGGAAGAACTCGGCGATGCGCAGCACCACGTCGGTCATGTCGACGTCGGTGGTGAAGGCCATCACCACACCCGAACCGAGGGTGGTGCCCGCGGCCCGCGTGTCTTCGAGGGTCAGGGGCAGGTCGAGGGAGTCGGGGCCCACGAAACTTCCGGCGGCCCCGCCCATCAGCACGGCCCGGAGTTGGCCGCTCCCGGTGAGACCGCCGGCCAGGTCGAGAACCTCGCCGAGCGTGGCCCCGAACGCAACCTCGTAGACGCCCGGGCGGGCCACGCGTCCGGACAGGCACAGCAACTTGGTGCCCGGCGATTTGTCGGTGCCCAAACTGCGGTAGTGGTCGGCCCCGTCGGTGATGATGCCGAGCACGTTGAGCAGGGTCTCGGGATTGTTGATGGCCGTGGGCTCGCCGAAGAGTCCGTGGGTGGTGGGGAACGGCGGCTTGCTGCGCGGCTCGCCCCGCAGGCCCTCGATCGAGGCGAACAGCGCGGTCTCTTCACCACAGATGTAGGCGCCCGCACCTCGGCGGATCTCGATGTCGAAAGGATGCCCGGTGCCGGCCGCGTCGGCGCCGAGGAGCCCGGCTTCGCGGCACTGCCCGATGGCCGACTCCAATCGGGCCGCCGCCAGCGGGTATTCGCCCCGAATGTAGATCCAGCCGTGTTCGGCGCCGGTGGCGAACCCGGCGATGGTGAGCGACTCGATGAGCGCGAACGGGTCGCGTTCCATCAGTACCCGGTCCTTGAAGGTGCCGGGCTCGGATTCGTCGCAGTTGGCCACCACGTGTTTGCTCGGCCCTGTCTGATCGGCGACGGCCCGCCATTTCACACCGGTGGGGAACGCGGCACCACCGCGTCCCGACAAGCCGGATGCGGTCACGGCCTCGATCACGGAATCGGCTCCGAGCCGGATCGCTACCGCCAGCGCGTGGTAGCCACCATTGGAGCGGTAGGAGTCGAGAGAGGTCGGGTCGACCAAACCGATCCGCTTGAGCAACCGAAGTGACGGGTCGCCGCGTTGGGGCAGCGGATCCGGGGGGTGTTCATCGGCCGCCACGCGATCGGGGTGGCCGACACCCTGGACGAAGGTGGCCGGGGCACGGTCGCACTGGCCCAGGCACGGGGATCTGTGGACATGGCCCCCGTCCGCCTCGATGTCGGCGGCGAGGCGGTCGTTCCCGGCGATCCGGCAGGCCGGGTCGACGCAGACGTGGGTGGTGTCGCCGTCGTGGCTCGGAGGCTCGGTTCGGAACATCTCGTAGAACGTGGCCACCCCGTAGGCCTCGGCGGGTGGCACCTGAAGGATGTCGCACACGTGGTTCAACCCGCCCGGGGAGATCCAGCCCTTGGCATTGTTGAGGGCGTGAAGCGCCGGCAACAGCAGGTGTCGTTTGTCGCGGCGACGGGCGGTGCCGCTGCGGACCACCCTCGGGGTTTGGTGAACCACCACCCCGGCCCCGCCGATGACCTCGGCGACCGCGGCCCGCTCGAGTTCATCGGCCTGTTCGGCGCCGACCCTGATGTCAGTCATGCGGGCCTCCGACAGTCACCAGCTTGTCGATCCGAATCGAGGCCGCCTTGTATTCGGCGGTGCCCGACTTGCGGTCCCAGGCGTCGCTGGTGAGCAGATTGGCATCCACCAGTTCGGGGAAATGGAAGGTGGTGAAGGTGAGTCCCTCGGGAATGTCGGGTTGCAGCCTCAACCACATCTCGACCGACCCGCGTGGCGAGCTGACCCGCACCCGTTCGCCGTCGGCCAGGCCCATTCGGGCCGCATCGGCGGGGTTGACATCGATGGCATCGCCGTAACGGATCGGCGAGTCGAAGGCCGCCGACTGAACGCCGGTGTTGTAGCTGTCGAGCGCCCGCCCGGTGGTGAGTCGCAACGGGAACTCGCTGGTCAGTTGGTCCTGCGGTCCGACGTGTTCGACGACGGTGAACGGGGCCGGGCCGCGACCACCGAGATCGTCTTCCCACAACCACGAGTGGAGGAATGGACTACCCGGGTGGTCGTCGGACGGGCACGGCCACTGGAGGCCGCCCTCTTCCTCGAGACGCTGCCAGCTCATGCCCGCGTGGGCCGCCGAAAGCGATCTCAGTTCGTTCCACAGATCCTCGGGCGACGGGTGGCCCCAGTCGACACCCATCCTTCTGGCGATCTCCCCGATGATCTCGATGTCGTCGCGGGCTCCGTCGGGTGGGGGGACGGCGGCCCGCACGCGCTGCACCCGGCGTTCGCTCGAGGTGACGGTGCCGTCGCTTTCGACCCACCCGACGGCGGCCGGTAGAACGACGTCGGCCATCTCTGCGGTTCGGGTCAGAAAGATGTCCTGCACCACGAGAATGTCGAGGCCCGAGAGCAGCCGACGGATGCGGGCAACATCGGCCTCGGAATCGGCGGGGTTCTCTCCGATCACCCAGGCACCACGCAGTGTCCCTTCTTCCATGGCCTCGAACATGAGCGTGAGGTGGCGGCCCGGAACCGGATTGAGTTCCATGCCGTAGACAGCCTCGAAACGAGCCCGATCGGCATCGTCGGCCACGTTGCCGAATCCGGGGAGCTTGTTGGGCAGCGCGCCCATGTCGCCTCCGCCCTGCACGTTGTTTTGGCCCCGCAGCGGAACCAGCCCCGATCCCCACCGCCCGACATGGCCGGTGAGCAGGGCGAGGTTGCACAGTGCGAACACGTTGTCGGCACCGTTGTGATGCTCGGTGATGCCCAGGGTCCAGAGGATCTGGGCCTTGTCGGCGGTGGCGTAGGCATGAGCCAGCTCACGAATCGTGTCGGCCGACACGCCGGTCTCCGTGGCCGCGTACTCGAGGGTGTAGGGCTCGACCGCCGCGGCGTACGCCTCGAATCCCTCGGTGCTGTGCTCTATGAAACTGCGATTATGGAGGCCGGCGTGGATGATCTCCCGGCCCAGCGCGTTGGCCAGGGCGATGTCGGACCCGACGGTGATGCCCATCCACACGTCGGCGAACTTCGCCGAGCTCGTGCGGCGCGGGTCGACCGAATACATGCGGGCTCCGTTGTCGAGCCCCTTCATCAGATGGTGGAAGAAGATCGGATGGGCCTCACGGGCGTTGGAGCCCCAGAGCACGATCAGATCGGTCTCCTCGATCTCGGTGTATGACGATGTGCCTCCACCGGCTCCGAACACTGTCGCCAGACCGACGACGGAAGGAGCGTGTCAAGTTCGATTGCAGGAGTCGATGTTGTTCGACCCCATCGCGGTGCGGATGAACTTCTGTGCCGCGTAGTTCATCTCGTTGGTGGCCTTGGAGCAGCTGAACATGCCGAAACCGTCGGGTCCGTGGTTGTCGCGGATCTGCCGGAAGCCGTCGACGACCCGGTCGAGGGCCTCGTCCCAAGTGGCGGGTTGGAGTTCGCCATCGCGGCGGATCATCGGTGTGGTGAGCCTCGGCAACTGCTTGGTGTGGCGCAACTTCCTCATGGCGGAACAGTACCGCAGTGCGGAACGCTCGGTCATGGTCGCGGGCTGCCGTCATCGGGATGTCGCCCACTCCCGGCGGGCATGACCGAAAACGTGCTTCACGAGGGCCGCGACACGGGTACCGTGCATGTCCATGCGCTGGTCGAACCTGTTCATTCCCACGCTGCGCGACGCCCCGGCCGATGCCGAGGCCGCCAGCCACAAACTTCTGGTCCAGGGAGGCTTCATTCGCCAGCTCCACGCGGGCCACTACTCGCTTCTGCCGCTCGGGCTGAAGGTCCACGACAAGGTCGAGCGGATCGTGCGCGATGAAATGGACTCGATCGGCGCACAGGAGTTCCTGCTGCCGGCCATGCATCCGGCCTCGATCTGGCGCGAGTCCGGACGCTGGGAGGTGATGGGCGACGAGATGTTCCGACTCACGGATCGCAAGGGCGCCGATCTGGCCCTGGGCATGACCCACGAAGAGATCTTCACCACGTTGGCCCTCGAGATCTCGTCATACAAAACGCTGCCCCAGATCTGGTACCAGATCCAGTGGAAGTTCCGCGACGAGCCCCGCCCGAAGAGCGGCCTGCTGCGGGTTCGCGAGTTCGCCATGAAGGACTCCTACAGCTTCGATCTCGACGAGGCCGGACTCGACGCCAACTTCGAGTTGCACCACGACGCCTACGTGCGGATCTTCGATCGCCTCGGCCTTCCGGCGATTCCGGTTGAGGCGTCATCGGGGGCCATGGGTGGCTCCGGCAGCACCGAGTTCATGGTGCCTTCCGACGCCGGTGAGGACGACGTGGTCCGCTGCCCGAACGGCGATTACGCGGCCAACCTCGAGCGGGCCACTTCGGCGCTTCCCAACGTGGCCGATCGCACCGAGTTGGCCGATCTTGTGCGCTTCCCGACCCCCGGCATTCGCACCATCGCCGCTCTCGAGGAGGTTGAGGGTGGCGCGCCCGCGGTCCACCAGATCAAGACCATGGTGATGGTGCTCGACGGTGAGATCACCCTGGCGTTGGTCCGCGGCGACCATCAGCTCAACATCCAGAAACTCCTCGATGCGTCCGGTGCCATCGACCTGCGCCCGGCCACCCCCGAGGAAACGCTCGAGCATCTCGGGGCCAACCCGGGGTCGCTCGGAGCCGTCGGCGTGGAGGGAACGCGGATCATCGCCGACGAGTCGCTGCGCGGCCGTGTGGGCCTCACCACCGGCGCCAACGAGGACGACTGGCACTACACGGGAGTGTCCGTCGAACGCGACATCGCCGTCGACCAGTGGGCCGATCTGCGCGAAGTGTCGGCCGGCGAGGCCTGTCCCGCCTGTGGTGCCGATCTTGAGATCGTGCGCTGCATCGAATCGGGGCACATCTTCAAGCTGGGCACCAAGTACTCCGGGGTGTTGGGGGCGACCGTGCTGGACCCCGACGGAAAGAACGTCCCCCTGGTCATGGGCAGCTACGGCATCGGTATCGGCCGGGCCGTGGCCGCCATCGCCGAGACCCACCGCGACGACCGGGGCCTGATCTGGCCGGTTTCGGTGGCCCCCTACGAGGCGGTGATCACCATTGTCAGCATCAAGGACGAGGCGTCGATGACCGCCGCCGAGGCCCTCTACACCGACCTCAAGTCGCGTGGTATCGACGTGATCCTCGATGACCGCAACGCCCGCGCCGGTGTCAAGTTCGCCGATTCGGAGCTGGTCGGGATCCCATTCCGGGTCACGATCGGGCCCAAGGCGCTGGCCGATGGTCAGGTGGAGTTCACTCCGCGCCTGTCCGGTGAGACCGAACGGGTGTCGCTCGACTCGGTGGCCGA
>CAZDYO010000184.1:0-5487 GCA_964509555.1 uncultured Acidimicrobiales bacterium | reverse complement strand
CTAGTGGGCGCGCACATCTCGGCCGACGACTGGCCGGCGGTGTCGGCTGCAATGAATCAGATCGAATCCCGCGAGTTGATCGAGCGTGGTTCGTTGCTGGGGATGGCGCTGGCCGGTCTTCACGAGCCGACCACCGGCCCGGCGGTGGCGGCGTTCGGTGAGGGGATCGGCCGTCGGATCGACGCTCGTCCGCTGGTGATCGACTTGTCGTCGTTGTGGGCGGGGCCGCTGGCGACGTCGCTGATGGTTCGGGCCGGTGCGCGGGTGGTGAAGGTCGAGTCTGTCTCGAGACCCGATGGGGCCCGGCTGGGTCATCGCGACTTCTTCGATCTGCTCAACGGTGGAAAGCGGTGCGTGTCGGTCGACTTCTCGGATCCGGAGGACGTCGGGTTCCTTCGATGCCTGCTCGAGTCGGCGGATCTGGTTGTTGAGTCGTCGCGCCCCCGGGCATTGCGACAGATCGGGATCATCGCCGAGGATTTCGTGGCGGCGGGGGTGAGTTGGCTCTCGGTCACCGCCCATGGTCGCGACCTCCACGGCGGCATGCGCGTGGGGTTCGGCGATGACGCTGCCGTGGCCGGCGGCCTCTGGGTTGGTGGGGACTCGCCGATGTTCGTGGCTGATGCCGTGGCCGACCCGTTGACCGGGCTGCGGGCCGGTGTCGAGGCAGCCAGGATGCTGGCTTCGGGGCGTTCGTGCGGCGTTGCCGTGTCGCTGTCGGGCGTGGCTGCGAGTGTCCCCATGCTCGACCCTCGGGCGGTCGGCGCAGATGTGGTCGAGCGGGTTGGTTCGCGCTGCGCGATTCCGATGGCCAGGGCAGTCGAAGCTCGGGCCGGGGCGGTGGGCGCCCACAACGCACTGTTCCGAAACGGGGGCCGCTTGGTTCCGGGTGCTCTCTCTAAGTGGTGAGAAGGAATACCCAAAGTGGCTTTTATTGTTTCAAGTAAGCATGTAAGGTCCATGTCTCAGGGCGAAGTGGAGTGGAGTACCAACCATGGACGGCACAGCCGTTGTAGCGACTCGTCGTGCGTTTTCCGACCAGCGATGGAACATGTACTTCGGCTTGGTCGTGCTCAACGTGATCGACGTCATCACCACCGCCGTGATTCTCAACCGCGGCGGGATCGAGGGCAACCCGTTCATCAAACCGATGATTGAGGGGATCTGGCAGGTGTCTCTCCTGAAGGCGGCGGTGCTCATCATCATCGGCATGTTGCTGATGAGATCCAAGGAGTCGCGGATCTCCGACCTGGCCCTCGCGGCCACATCGGGTTGGTACCTGGCGGTGGTCCTCTGGAACTTCATGGTCCTGGCCGTCGTCTGAGCGGGTCAGGAGCAGTTGCAGGTATCCCTGAACGCCTTGCGCAAGGCCTCCTGCTTGCCGGCCGCCGCGGCCTGCGCCTGCATACCTGCGATGAACTTCTCGACCTCGACGCGGCTGCCTTCTGAGGTCTTCACCAAGTCACCCGGCTCGGAAGACTCCTTGGCCACACATCCGACGCAGGTTCGCACCCAGTTGTGGCACTCGATGGTGCAAGTGCAGGTGACCGTGACCTTCGTGCGGGGGATCGAAACCTTTACGAAGTAGTAGTCGCTCAGCCCACCGGGGCGTTTCGCCTTCTCGAGCGCGGAATCGAGATCGTCGAGAATGGAAGTGGCGCCCTTGGACATGAACGACAGGTATTTCATCGGGATCTTGAACACGAGCGGCACCGCCGGACTCATGGACACGAAGCCGAGCAGGTGCCCGACTTTGGAGAACACACCGCGGATGACCCCACGGTCCTCAGCGCTTATGCGGGCAGGGCGGATCGACTCGTCGGATACCTCGACAGAGCGGCTCTCGTCGGCAACGAGGAAGGTCTCGGTCCTGGTGATCGTTTCGGGTGCATCGCCGTCGCTGCATGGTCCACCGACGTGACCCTGAGCAACCTTCCAGGAATCCGCGCCGCCGGCAGCCTCGATTGCTGCATCCCGACGGCACTCTTCGCACGCCGCCCGTTTGGCCTTGGCATCGGCGCGGGCGTCTTCGGCGTGGCGACGCGCCGCCTCGGCAGTCTCGCGTTTGGCGTCGGCCTCCTTCCTGGAGGCGTCGGCTTCTGAACGGGCGCGATGGGCCTCGTCCTCAGCTTGTTGCCGGGCCCTGCGGGCATCATCGGCCTTGCGCTCGGCCTCGGCGACCCGCTGACGGCCGTCGGCCTCCTCCTTGTCGCGTAGCTCCTTCCACTTCGCCGGGTCGCGCAGTGTTGCCTTCTCCGCCTGGGCCTCCTGTTGTGTCATGTGGCCGGCCGCAACGGCCGCATCGATTCTGGCCGACTCGGCGTTGACCCGGTCGTTGTCGGCCCCGGTGTACTCGCGGTCGCCGCTGGCGGCACGACCGCCGCTGTGGCCGGTCGGTTTGCGTGCCTGCTCGGCATCCCGGTCGGCGCGCTCGGCGTCATGCTTGGCACGGGATGCGTCATTGTTGGCCTGCTCCGCTTTGGATGAACCGTCGGCGGCCCGCCGTTCGGCATCTGTAGCGGCCTTCTCGGCGGCATCGGCTTCGGCCTCTGCCCGCTCGGCTTCGGCTTCGGCCTTGCGGGCCTCGTCGCAGAGATCATCGCATGGGTCGCTCGCCGCTTTCACCGGCGTCGGCAGCGGCTCAGAGGAAGCAGGAGCTTCACCGGTTGTGCCCAGACGACTGGCCGCCACCGCCACCAACGCGAAGATCAACGCAAAGCCGCCGAGAAACCACCACAACCCGGACGACGACCCCTCATCGCCCGAACCCGCGGGCGTCGTGGAACCGGCCGCGGCCCCGATTGTGGTTGCGGGCGCCGTGGCTGCTGTTGTTGGGCTGGCTGTTGTTGTGGGTGCTGTGGAAGTAGGGGCCTCGGTTGTGGTCGTCGGTTGCTCGGGCTGCAACGCCGGTTTCCAGAGACCGTCGCGATCACCGGGAACCACCATTGCCGCCGGGTTCTCGAACGGAAGGGTGTAAAGCACGGTGCCGTCACGCGGGTCGACGGCATGTACCCCGGTCGAGTCGGACACGGCCAGAAGCCCGCTTGGAAGGATCGCCACACCAACCGGCTTGTCGAACCCCTGCACCAGTTGGGGCTGGCCACCGCCGAACGGCCAGCAAGACACCCAGTCCTGGTCGAACTCCGGGATGCACACACCGAGATCGGGGCTGAACGCGGGGTGACCGCCACCATCGAGCAGGTCGGTGAACGGCGTGATGTTGCCGTTTTCGAAGATGAGACCGAGACCGTTCCAGGTCGACACCGCCACCGGGGGGAACCCGCCGTCGGGTCCCACAGGAATAACGGCAAGCCCGGTCGGGGCGCTCTGCAGCGGCATGATCGGCTGCACCCGAGAGTCACCGAGGACGTACTCGGAAAGGGTCTTGTCGGCCACCGTCGACACGATGAGGGTCGTGTCGTCGATGAAGGCAACGCCCTCGGGAAAGTCGAGGCCGTCGACAAGCACCGACACCTCAAGGTTCGGTTGGACCCCGATGAGACGACCCTGTCCGGCAGCATCGCCCGACTCGACCACCACCAAAATCGTGCCGTCGGGTGACATCGCCAGACCCCTCGGGTTGACCAAGCCGTCGGCGATCACGACCGGCCCGAAATCGGGGAGCTTGTAGACGACCGTGCCGGCCCCTTCATCGACAACGACAACGGAGTCGAGTTGCTGGGCCTCTGCAGGGCCGACAACGGCCACCACAGCCAAGGCTGCAATGGCGGCCGAAGCGATTCCCCAGAGGCGGCGGTGACTGCTCATGGCCTACCCCTCGCGGTTGGGCGACCGTACCACAGGGCATCCGGTCGCTTCCGGGAAACGATGTCGTCTAGCAGTTCCACCGACCGACCGGTAATGTCCGCGGGCACGCAAACACCATGGGGGCACGCATGAAGGGCATCGTCTGGGACGGCAAGGACCTCTCGGTCGTCCATGACCTTGAGGTGAAGGACTGCGGGCCGGGTGAGGTGCGGGTGCGCATCGTCAACAGCGGTGTGTGCCACAGCGACGTGGCGGTGGTCGAGGGCACCATCCCGTTCATGACGCCTGCCGTTCTGGGCCATGAGGGCGCCGGCATCGTCGAAGAGATCGGTGCCGGAGTGGGCCACGTCAAGGTCGGCGCCCATGTGGTGATCTCAACGCTGGGCAACTGCGGTCATTGCCGGTTCTGTGATGCCGGCAAACCGACCATGTGTCGCGACACCTTCGGCCACTACCCGAAGCCGTTCACCTGTGGGGGCGAAGACCACTACGCGTTCGCCAACGTCTCGTCCTTCGCTCAATACACGGTGGTCAAGGCCCAACAGGCCGTGCCGATCCCGGAGGAGGTGCCGTTCCCGTCGGCCTCGCTCATCGGTTGCGGTGTGCTCACCGGAGCCGGCGCTGTGCTCAACCGGGCCAGGGTCGGGGCGGCCGAGTCTGTCGTGGTCATCGGCGTCGGGGGAATAGGTCTCAATGCGATACAGGCCGCCGCACTCGTCGGGGCCACCCCGATCATCGCTGTCGACACCAACCCCGCCAAGGAAGCCACCGCCAAGCTTTTCGGCGCCACCCACTTCGTCAACCCAAAGGAAGTCGACGACACCGTCGCCGCGGTGAAGGACCTCACCGGCGGGGGAGCGGCCTACGTGTTCGAGTGCGTCGGCGCCAAGCCGCTGATGGAACAAGCTATCGCCATGCTCCAGTGGGACGGCACCTTCGTGATCCTCGGGGTCACGCCGTTCGGCACCAAGATCGAATTCACCCCGGAGTCGCTCTACAACGACAAGACCATCATGGGATGCCGATACGGAACCAGCCGGCCCCAAGCCGACATTCTCAGATATGCCGAGCTCTACCTGGCCGGGAAATTCAAGCTCGACGAGCTGGTCACCAAGGTCTATCCGATGGACGACATCCACGACCTGCTCCACGACATGCACGAGGGTCGCCTGGCCCGCGGCGTGCTCGACATCAACCCCTGAATCGGCCCGGCGCCCACATGACCCCGGGTCCGAGCGACTGGAACGAATCCCTCACCGACTTCCGGGCCCGATCCGCTGCCGGCCGGGCCATGGGAGGAGATGAACGCCTCACCCGCCACAACACCCCCGGCCGTCTTGACGCCCGGGCCCGATTGGATCTCCTGCTCGACGCGGGCTCGTTCACCGAGATCGGCACATTGGCGGGCAAATCGTCCGCGCCCGCCGACGCGCTCGTGGCCGGAGTTGGAGCGATCGACGGTCGCCCAGTGGCGGTCGGCGCCGAGGACTTCACCACGCTCGGCGGGTCGATCGGACCGGCGGCCAGCCGCAAGCGCTGGCGCATAGCCGACATCGCGGGGCGTGAACGGATACCCCTGGTGATGCTCCTCGAGGGGGCCGGCCACCGACCCCCGATGCCCGGTGATCCGGGTGGCGGTGGACCCGGCGACCTTCAGGCCCAGGGCCGGCTCTCCGGGCTGGTGCCACTCGTGTGCGGTGTAATGGGCGCATCGGCGGG
>CAZDYO010000183.1:0-5516 GCA_964509555.1 uncultured Acidimicrobiales bacterium | reverse complement strand
GCGTCGATTACATCATCCTCGACGGCCGCGGCGGGGGAACCGGGGCCGCCCCGGTGTTGTTCCGCGACCACATATCGGTGCCCACCATCCCGGCACTGGCCCGGGCCCGCCATCATCTCGACGCGTGCAGTCGGCGCGATGTCACCCTCATCATCACCGGAGGGCTGCGTACCCACACCGACTTCGCCAAGGCCCTGGCGCTCGGAGCCGACGCCATCGCGGTGTCGAACTCGGCCATGCAGGCCATCGGATGCATCGGCATGCGGGCCTGCTCCACCAACAAATGCCCGGTTGGTATCGCCACCCAGGATCCGGTGCTGCGGGCCCGGCTTCCGGTCGACGAGGCCGCAACGCGCCTCCACCGGTTCTTCGAGGCCACCGTGGAGCTCATGGCGGTCATGGCCCGGGCCTGCGGCCACTCCAACCTGAGTGAGTTCGAGGTCGACGACCTCACCACATTCGATCTCGACATGGCCCACCTCACCGGAATCGCATACGGAGGAATCAATCGATGAGCTCAGACGAGACCCCCTCAGGCGCCGAACCGGCATTGCCCGACGGCGAGTTCGAATGGCATCGTCTGATCGGCCCCGACGAACT
The DNA here is from genome assembly GCA_964509555.1 of uncultured Acidimicrobiales bacterium. GTDB lineage: Bacteria > Actinomycetota > Acidimicrobiia > Acidimicrobiales > Aldehydirespiratoraceae > SZUA-87. The sequence continues at coordinate 4,916 of CAZDYO010000183.1, read as the reverse complement.
CCCCGACGGCCGGGTCACCACCGTCACGATTGGACACGATGTCCTGTGTGTCACACGGGGTGACGACGGTTTCGGGTGTCTCGGCAATCGATGCCCGCATCAGGGCGGACCGCTGGGGGAAGGTTCCATCGAGAAGGGCTGGCTCAGGTGCCCGTGGCACGGCTACGACTATTCGCCCAAGAACGGTCGCCCGCCCGGGGTGTTCGCCGATGCTCCCGCCGCATACCGCACGGAGGAGCGCCCCGACGGTGTGTGGGTGGCCCTGCCGATTGAGGTGCCGAGGCCACGAAGCGTCTCCGACGTGATGGTGGAGACCATGGTCAACTGGGGTGTCACCCACGTGTTCGGCATGGTCGGCCACTCCAACCTGGGGTTCGCCGACGCCATGAGGGTGGCCGAGACGCGGGGCGACCTCACCTACATCGGCATCCGTCACGAGGGTGCCGGCGCGTTCGCGGCCACCGCCTACGGAAAGCTCACCGGAGGACTGGCCGGGTGCTTCGGAATCGCCGGCCCGGGCTCAACCAATCTGCTCACCGGCCTATACGACGCCAAAACCGACAGGGCCCCGGTGCTCGCACTTTCGGGCCAGGTGCCATCGAAGGTGAGAGGACGGGGAGCGTTCCAGGACACCGACCTGGCCGGAGCCTTCGCCGACGTGGCCCGATACTCCCAGACCGTTCAGGCCGGGTCGGATCACGCCGAGTTGATGAGCCTGGCCTGCAAGACTGCGATCATCGAGCGCGATGTGGCCCATCTGGTGTTCCCCGACGAGGTCCAGGAGCTACCCGCGGCAGAAGGGGCCGTCGCCGGAGGCCCGCAGGGTCGGGTCGGGTCGCGTGAAATAGCCCCGCCGGCAGGTGCACTGGCCGAGGCTGTTGAATTGATAGCCGGGTCGGCCCGGCCGTTGGTGATCGTCGGTAACGGCGCCCGGGTCGGCATGGCCGAGATCACCGCGCTGGCCGAGAAGATCGGTGCGCCGGTGGCCACCACCTTCAAGGGCAAGGGCCTCATCAGCGATCACCACGAGCTCGGATGCGGGGTGCTCGGAAGGTCGGGAACCCCCATCGCCAGTTGGTTCATGAACGAATCCGACATGATCCTCGCGTTCGGCGTCTCGTTCTCTAACCACACCGGAATCGCCGACTACAAGCCCCTCGTGCAGGTCGACTTCGACCCGATGGCACTGGGCCGGTTCCACCCGGTGACCGTGCCGATCCAGGCCGATGTCGGAGTCGGCGCCCGGGCCATCGCCGATGCCCTGCCGAGCGACCTGCGATGCGTCGACCACCGCACCGAGGTGGCCGAAAGGTGGGCTATCTGGCGGGCCGAGAAGGCCAGCCGCATCAACGACGACCGATCGGCCGGCATCGGGGCCGCCGCGCTCTTCGATGCTCTCAGCAGGTTGGTGCCCGACGACGCGATCATTCCGGTGGATGTCGGCAACAACACCTACTCGTTCGGTCGCTATTTCGAGGTGACCGAACAGAGCGTGTTGATGTCGGGCTATCTGGGTTCGATCGGGTTCGCTTTTCCGGCGGCGATGGGGGCCTGGGCCGCCACCCAGCGACATCCCGACTTCGCGGGTCGCCCGGTGGTGTCGATCTCCGGCGACGGTGGCTTCGGCCAATACGCGATGGAGCTGACCACCGCAGTCAGGTACGGCATGAACATCACCCATGTGATGATGGACAACAGCGAACTCGGCAAGATCTCCAAGGAACAACGGGCCGCCGACTTCGACGTGTGGCAGACCTCTCTTCACAACCCCGACTTCGCGGCCTTCGCCGAACTCTGCGGGGCCAAGGGGTTCAGGGTCGAGTCGCTCGATCAGCTCGAATCGGCGATCGCCGGGGCTCTCGCCCACGGCGGGCCGGCGCTCGTCGATGTGGTCACCGATGCCCTACTCATCTGATTCACTGTGCGGGTGACAGACATACGGCTCGTCGACAACAGCGACCTCGACCAAATCCTCGAACTCAACAACACCGCCGTTCCCGCGGTGAACGAGCTGCAGATGTCGGATCTCGACTGGTTTGTCGAACACGCCCACTCGTTTCTGGTGAAGCCGACCGCGCAGGGGCGGGTGGCCGGTTACATGATCGGTCTTCACGGCCCGGGCGTGGGGTACCACAGCCTCAACTACAAATGGTTCTCCGAGCGCTACGACAGGTTCGTTTACGTCGACCGCATCGTGGTGGCCGAAGCCGGTCGCGGACAGGGGGTCGGCCGGGCGCTCTACGACGAGTTCGCAGCCCGCGGTCGGGCAGATGGCCATGAGGTACTTCTGGCCGAGGTCAACATCAAGCCCCGCAACGACGTTTCACTCCGTTTCCACGACCTCTACGGATTCAAGCCGGTGGGAGAGCAGGACACCGACGGTGGCGCCAAGCGAGTGGTCATGCTCGAAAAACGTCTCGATGGCTGATCCGGTCGGATCATCAAGGGTTCTCCGATGGGACTCCTCGGAGGGCGCGAGGAGAGCTGTATGGGCCATGCGCTCTGCGTTGGTGGTGTCACTTGCCCTGGCAATTGCCCTGCCGCTCGATCAACTGGAAGGCAAGGGGATGGGGTTCCGCGCCCCGCTTTTCGCGCTGTCGATGGCGGTTGTGCCGCTCGCGTCGCGGCACCGTCTCACGCCTCCCGCTAACACCGCCGACCTACTCTTGGTGGCACCGTTCCTCTTCGACACGCTCGGGAACCTGCTCGGCTTCTACGACTCGTACTCCCACACCGACGACGTGCTCCACGCCCTCAACTGGTTCCTGCTCGTTTCCGCATTTCACGCCTGGAGATTCCGTCGGGTTGCCGATGATCGCGACGCTCGCCTGATCGGTGCGGGCGTCGGGGCATTGGCGATTGTTGCATGGGAGATCGCCGAGTGGGCGGTGGCGAAGTCGGGAGCCGGCGGCGGGTTGGCGCTCACCTACAGCGATACCATCGGCGATTTGGCGCTCTCGACGGGCGGTGGGATCGTCGCATCGTTCGTGGCGGTTCACGTTTTGGGGCATTCACCGAACTCACGCACGTGACCTGCAACGTGGGTGCGTATCGGCAATGATGCATCGGTGACGGTCATTGCCACGCGTGGGCTCACCATGCAGTTCGGATCCCAGAGGGCTCTCGACGATCTCAACGTCACCATTCCTGCCGGCGTCACCGGCCTGGTGGGCGCCAACGGTGCCGGTAAGACCACGCTCATGTCGATCGCCCTTGGACTGCGTCCGGCAACATCGGGTTCGGTTGAGGTGCTGGGTATGGATCCAATGTCGCAGGGACACAAGATCCGCGCCCTGGTTGGCTATGCGCCCGAACGCAACGTGTTGCCGGAAGACATGCGGGCCGTCGATTTTGTGCGGCACCTTTCTGAGGTGAGGGGCCTACCACGAGATGAGGCCCGAAACCGGGCCAGCGACAGCCTGTGGCTGGTCGGTCTCGGGGAGGAACGTTTCCGTCCCCTCGGGACCATGTCCACAGGCCAACGCCAGCGGGTGAAGCTCGCACAGGCGATTGCCGCAGACCCGCGTCTGATCCTTCTCGATGAACCGACCGACGGTCTCGATCCGGTTCAGCGCGACGAGATGCTCGCCCTGATTCGTCAGGTCAACGACGAGTTCGGGATCAATGTCGTGCTGTCCTCACATCTGCTTGAGGAGGTCGAGCGCGTCTGCGACAACATTATTGCCCTGGATGCCGGCCGACTCGTGGCCAGCGGACCGCTTCGCGATCTGATAGGTGGTGATGAGGGATTCGAGATCGAGCTGGTCGATATTGTCGACCGGCCGGGTGCAATCGAGGCCGTGGTTACTTCGCTGACCGCAGTGGGCCTCAAGGTGAAACGCGACGCCTCGATGCTCACCGTGATCGGACCCGATGCCGGGTTCGTTGCCGACTCAGCCCGTGACGCGATAGCCGACGCCGGTGCACGCCTTGGGCGCATGTCGTCTCGCCGTCGATCGCTCGAGGATCTGTTCATGGAGCAGTCATGAGCGACGCAGCAACAATCCTCGACCGGGGCTATCGGCGATATGAGGGTGAGCGTTCCGGAGTTTTCGGCGCCATCCGCTCGGTTGCGTGGCATTCGATCAGGTCGGTCCTCGGTCTGGGTCGATCCGCCCGTCACAAGATCTTCCCGGTCATCAGCGTGCTCATCGCGTATCTTCCGGCGTTGGTGTTCGTGGGCATAGCGGCGCTCCTTCCCGTGGATCTGGTCGGTCAGGGCGCATTGCCCTCATACGCCGACTATGTGGGGTTCATCGGCTTGGCAATCGTGCTCTTCTGCGGTCTGGTGGCTCCGGAGGTGCTGGTGAGGGATCGCCGCAATGGCATGCTGGGGCTCTACCTCTCCACCCCGCTCCGGCGTGACACCTACCTGGTGGCCAAGATCACCGCGGTGATCATCACCCTGCTGATGGTCACTCTCGGGCCGCCGCTCCTGTTGCTCATCGCCTACACAATCGAGGGATCGGGCCCAGGAGGGTTCGGGGACTGGCTGGTTCTGCTGGCCAGAATCGTGGCCTCGGGAGTAGCGATCTCGGCGGTGTTCGCCTCGGTCAGCCTCGCCGCCGCCAGCCTCACCGACAGGCGGGCCTTCGCCTCGGTCGGGATCATTCTGCTGCTTCTGGGCACCGCCGCAGTGACGGGCGCACTCGTCGAGTCGGCGGAGATGTCGAAGAACCTGCAGGTATTCGACCTGCTCACGATGCCGTTCGAGCTCGTGCAACGCATCTACGGCAACCCCGGCGATTTCCCTGAGGTCTCAACCAGTCTGGTGGCCGGATCAAATGCCGCGTGGACGGTGCTCGGTACCGGACTGGTCTGGCTGCGATATCGACGACTGGCCATCACCCGATGAGTTCGCTACCGCCCCCGCCGCCTCGGCCGACCCCAGCCGAGATCGAACCCGATCCCATGGT
>CAZDYO010000182.1:0-5520 GCA_964509555.1 uncultured Acidimicrobiales bacterium | reverse complement strand
TTCTACACGAAGATGTTCGACACCCCGCCGGCCAAACGCAAGCCCGGCTACGCCAACTACGAGATCGCCGAGCCGCCGCTGAAGCTGGTCCTGATCGAGAACAGCGAAGGCGGTGGCACCCTCAACCATCTCGGGGTCGAGACCACCGCGGCGGGTGAGGTGGTGGCCGCCGCGGCCCGGCTCGACGACGCCGGACTCGCACCGACCAACATCGAGAACACCACCTGCTGCTACGCCGAAAAGACCGAAACCTGGGTGTTCGACCCCGATGGCGCCCGCTGGGAGTGGTACGTCAAGACCGCCGACGCCGATCAATTCGCCAACTCGGTTCGAGCCGCCGACGCGCCGGCCTGCTGCTAGAGGGCCCGAAGGTGAAACACGAAGGCCCGCTCCGGCGGGATCACCGGAAGCTGCAATCCGTGGCCGGCCAACTGGGCGCCCGTGAGAGTGATCCCGTGGGCCGGCCAATCCGGATGGCTGAGAGCCATCCCCCAGGTCTCTCCCGGGAAACGCACGTGGGCGACCTCGTACTCGGCATCGGCGATCAGACCGGGCAGCCGCAACGGGGCCGGTGTGAGCGACGACCCTGAGGCCATGCGGGCGTACGACACCAAGGCCTCGCGGCGGTCGAGCGAATAGACGCCACCGGCCAGACCGGTTTCGTCGACCGGGTCGAACCTCACCGTGTCGCCACTGTGGAGCAGGGCCCGGTGGGTCTTGTGGAGAGCCACCACGGCACTCACCTGGTCGAGCTCGTCGTCGGTGCATTCGAGCAAATTCCATTCGATGCCGAGATGGCCGAAGAACGCCGTGGCCGCCCGAAACGACAGCGGATGGGTGCGGCCGGTGGTGTGGGCCGTGGGGGGACCGATGTGGCATCCCATGACCTCGGGCGGCAACAGCAGCGACGCGCCCCGCTGGATGCGCTGCCGATCGAGGGCGTCGTTGCAATCAGACACCCATACCCGCTCGCAGCGCTGCAACACACCGAGATCGATTCGTCCACCCCCGCCCGAGCACGACTCGAACTCGACACCGGGGTGACGGGCCCGAAGCTCATCGAGCAACTCGTAGAACGCCAGTGTCTGACGGCGGGATCCGGCTCGACCGTCGTTGCCGCTGCCCTGAACAAGTGGACGGTTGTGGTCCCACTTCACGTAAGAGATCCGATGGTCGCTCAACAACGAATCGAGCGCGTCGAGAATGTGATCGAACGCGTCGCGTCGGCCGAGATCGACAACGAGCTGGCCGCGGCCCCTCACCGACGGATAACCGGGGGTCTCGAGCGTCCATTCGGGATGGGCACGGTGGAGATCGGAGTCTTCGTTGACCATCTCCGGCTCCACCCAGATCCCGAACGACATGCCGAGCCCGTGAACATGGTCGATCAACGGGTCGAGGCCACCGGGGTGGGCAACCGGGCTCACGGTCCAATCCCCGAGCCCGGCCCGATCGCTGCGACGATCGCCGAACCATCCGTCGTCGAGAATGAATCGTTCGACACCTACCGAGGCCGCCCGCTCGGCGAGAGCGTGGAGCCTGGACGGGTCGTGATCGAAGTAGACCGCCTCCCAGGTGTTGAGCGACACCGGCCGCGGACCCCGGGCCCGGGCCGCGGCGAGCGGAGCCATCGCCCTGACCATGTCGTGGAACCGCCGGGCGGCCTCCCCGAGGCCGGCGCCCGACCAACTGCCGATCAACACCGGGGTCGACACCGACTCCCCGGGCTCGAGGGAAACCTCGCCCGGATGGAACAGATCCCCACCCCACAGGTGGCGTCTGCCATCGGCGAGCCGGGTGGCCCCGATGCGATGATTGCCGCTCCAAGCCAGGTGGGCCATCCAGACCTCCCCCGACCATTCGCCGAACCCCGGGGTGCCGGCCGCCACCAGTGGAGGCGACTCGTGGGAGGTGCGGCCGAGACGGCTCTCGACCATGCTCGTGCCGCGGGGCCATGCCCGGCGGTCGGGTTGGAACTCGTTGGCCCAGCGTCCACCGAACGTGATGATCTCGGTGGCGTCGGCCGACACCGGCAGGACCAAGTCGACTCGATCGACCCACAGGATGTCGCGGCCGTTGTTGGTGAGCACGGCCGACAGGTTCAAGGCACCGTGGGGGTCGAGCAGGATCGTGGCGGCGACCCGGATCGAAGCCACGGGGTCGACGGCCACGACCACCACCGAATCGGCGCGGTGATCGACTGAGTCGAGCGTGAAGCGGGGGGCCCAGGCGGTGCCGTCTGACCGATGGACCTCAATGGCCGGAGCACCGGCGAATCCGTCGCCGTGGCCCGGCATGATCGTGAGTGGTGCCAGGACATCGAGACCGCCCACCGCCACGGGCGGCATCAGGGCCGCGCCAACCGTCGCCGGATCAACATCGCCGAGGTCGGCGCCCCAGTGGGTGATGGTGGGCACGCCGGTCGAGACATCGACCACCACAGAAACGCCGGCCGATCGGAGATGGAGGATCGTCATCGGGTCGGGATCATCGGGCTGGGCGGTTGGTGGTTCACCGGCAGACATGGCCACATCTTGCCGTCCGGCCGGGGCGGATGTGACCACCGCCGCGCCACGAGGCAGGATGGAGCATGTCCGAGGCCTACATAATCGATGCCGTACGCACACCAACCGGCAAGCGCGGCGGTTCGCTCAGCGGCGTTCACCCCGCCGATCTCGGTGCTGCCGCGATCAGCGCGCTCGTCGAACGAACCGGAATCGATCCCCTGGCCGTTGAAGACGTGATGTTCGGCAACGTCGACTCGATCGGCCCTCAGGCCGGCGACATCGCCCGCACCTGCTGGCTGGCCGCCGGAATGCCCGAGGCCGTACCCGGCACCACCATCGACCGGCAATGCGGTTCGGCCCAACAGGCGGTGAGCTTCGCGGCGATGGCGACCATGTCGGGGGTCCACGATCTTGTGGTGGCCGGCGGTGTGCAGCAAATGTCGATGATTCCTATCTCCTCGGCCATGACCCTCGCCGAACCCCTCGGGTTCACCGACCCGTTCTCGGGAAGCAAGGGTTGGGTGGCCAGGTACGGAACCGAGGAGGTGTCCCAATTCCACGGAGCCGAGCTGATCGCCGAGAGGTGGGACATCACCCGCGACGAAATGGAGGAGTTCGGTTTCGCCAGCCATCAGAGGGCCATCACCGCCATCGACGAGGGTCGTTTCGACATGGAGGTGACCCCCGTGGGCGACTTCATGATGGACGAAACGCCGCGGCGTGGCGGCTCGATCGAAAAGATGAGGTCGCTGCCACCTCTCGTCGAGGGGGGCCGTCTCACCGCGGCGGTATCGAGCCAGATCTGCGACGCGGCCGCGGCTCTTCTGATCGCATCGGAGCAGGCCGTGAAGGATCACAACCTCACACCAAGGGCCCGCATTCATCACATCTCGGTGAGGGGCGACGACCCGATTCTCATGCTCACCGGTCCCATTGCCGCCACCGCATGGGCCCTCGACAAGACCGGCATGTCGATCGACGACATCGACCTGTTCGAATGCAACGAGGCTTTCGCTTGCGTGCCGCTGGCGTGGATGAGCGAACACCACGTCCCCCACGAGAAGGTCAACGTCAACGGCGGGGCCATCGCCCTCGGTCACCCGCTGGGGGCCACCGGAGCGAAGTTGATGACCACCCTGCTCAACGAACTCGAACGCACCGGTGGGCGTTACGGCCTTCAGACCATGTGCGAGGGCGGCGGTCAGGCCAACGTCACCATCATCGAACGGCTCTGAGGACCCACCCACATGCTTGCCCTCGACAAGATCGTTCTCGTCACCGGCGCCGGGTCGGGCATCGGCCGGGCCGCGGCTCTTCTGTTCGCCGCTGAGGGAGCCGCCCATGTGGTGGTCGCCGACCGTGATCCGATCGGTGCGGCCAAGACCGTTGCATTGGTGACAGGCGCCGGCGGATCAGCCGGCGCGGTCGACATCGACGTGTGCGACGAAGGGGCGGTATCCGACATGGTCGACTCGATCGTGGCCGACCACGGTCGTCTCGACATTGCCTTCAACAACGCCGGCATCTCCGACACGATGCGGGAGTTCCACACCCTCGACACCAAGCTCTGGAACCACATGATCGAGGTCAACCTCACGAGCGTGTTCGTCTGCATGAAACACGAACTGCGCCACATGTCGGTTGCCGGGCGGGGTGCGATCGTCAACACCTCATCGGGTGCCGGGGTGGTGGCCGCCCCGGGTCAACCCCACTACACGGCGGCCAAACATGGCGTGGTGGGACTCACCAAAGCGGCCGCACAGGAATACGCCCGTCAGGGCATCCGGGTCAATGCGGTGCTGCCCGGCTCCACCGACACCCCGATGATCCGGGGATTCATCGGCGACAACGCCGAGATCGAGAAGCTCATCGCCCGGTCCAACATCCAGGGCCGGCTCATCACCCCGGACGAGATCGCGGCCAGCGTCGTCTGGCTGGCGTCCGATTCTGCCTCGATGGTCAACGGCCAGTCGCTGGTGGTCGACGGCGGCGGCATAGTTCGCTGACCTCAGTCCGGTGACACACCTGCCGATGAGACGGGTGTGACCGACGCCGACACACTCACCGAACCAGACCACGACATCCTCGACGACCACCCCGATGGCCACGAGGCCCGGTTTCGGCGCGCCGTCGACGAGATCAACGAACGGAACGAAGTCGACGAGTCCCGGCGGGCCATGTGGCGCACCCATCATCACCACGACCAGTACGACAGGTGCGTGATGATCGGCGGCCGCCACTTCTGCCGCAGGTGCATCAGCCTCTATCCGACCTCGCTGGCGGTGGCGGCGCTCTCGCTGGTGGGTGTTGTGCTCTGGCCGGTTCAATACGACCTGTGGCTCATATGGGGGCTGTGCCTGCCCGGCACGGCCGAGTTCGTGCTCGAACAAACCGGGGTGGTCAGGTACTCGGCCCGGCGCCAGATCCTGGTGACCACGCTGATCGCACTCGCGCTCGGCCGGGGATTCGCCTTCGAGCTCGAGTCCCGATGGTCGTGGGAGTTCTGGGGACCTGTCCTGGTATTCGGAACCGCATGGTTCGTGGCCGCCATCGTCGGCGATCGTCGCCACGATCCCCAAGCCGCCTGAGCCGCCTGACCGGAAAAAGTCACACCGATCCGAACGCCGAAGGGAAAGACGAACACATGGCAAGCTATGAATCGACAGTGGAGGTGGGGGCCGATCCCGAGGCCGCCTTCGACTATCTGTGCGACCTGTCGAATCTCCCCGAATGGGATCCCAGCGTTCGCTCGGCGAAACCCTCGGGTGAGACGGCGACCGGCGTGGGAGCGAGGTTCGACGTCGAAATCGGGTTCTACGGTCGGGGTATCCAGACCACCCACGAGATCGTCGAGGCCGAGCGTCCGTCCCGACTGGTGGTGGCGGTCGACGGCAAGATCACCGGCCGGCTCGAATTTCGGATCGCGCCGTCAGGTGAAGGTTCGACAATCGACTATCGGGCAACGGCAACCATGAAGGGGCTGGCCAAGCTGCTCGACAAGGGCCTCAAGCTC
>CAZDYO010000181.1:0-5521 GCA_964509555.1 uncultured Acidimicrobiales bacterium | reverse complement strand
GGCGCTGTTCGCCTTCGCCACCATCAGATTCGCCCTCGGCTACGCGTTTCGCTTCGGGTTGTTCCGCGCCGCCCACAACATCGAGAGTGATCTGCGCAACCTCATATTCGAGCGACTGACCGAGCTTTCGTTCTCCTACTGGGACCGCACCCAGAGCGGACAGGTGATCTCGCGGGCCAACACCGATGTCCGGTCGATCCAGCTTCTTTTCGCGTTCGGCCCGATGATCGCCATGCAGTTCGTGTTGCTCACCTGGGCGGTCACCGCGATGGTCATCATCGATCTGCCGCTCACGCTGGTGTCGGTGATCCCCCTTCCTTTCGTCTACGTGGTCGGCCGTCGCCTTCGCAATCAACTGTTTCCGCTCTCGTGGGTGGTGCAGGCCCGACAGGCCGACGTGGCCACCATCGTCGACGAGAACATCCAGGGCGCAAGGGTGGTGAAGGCCTTCAACCAGGAATCCAATCAGGTGCAACATCTCGCCGGCGCGGCCCGACGGCTTCGCTGGGCCGGAACGGCGCTGGCCGATGCCCGGGCCCGCAATGCGCCGATCATGGAGGCTCTCCCCCGACTGGGCTTGGCGCTCGTGTTGTTGTTCGGCGGAATTCGAGCCATCGACGGCAGCATCCAGATCGGGGAGCTGGTCACATTCTCCACGTTCGTCCTCATGCTGGCCACCCCATTTCGCCTGGTCGGGTTCATTCTCATCCAGTGGCAACGCGCCGGCGCAGCCGCGGTCCGGGTGTTCGAAATCCTCGACGAGCAGCCCGAGATCGTCGACCCGCCCGACCCGCTGCCGATCACGGAGCCCGAGGGTGGAATCACCTTCGAGGAGGTGAGGTTCGCATACCCCACCGGCGACGGCACGCCCGTGCTCGATGGGCTCTCCCTCGAAGTCCGTCCCGGCGAAACGGTGGCCATCGTCGGGCGCACGGGCAGCGGCAAGTCGACCATCGCCCGGCTGCTCACGAGGTTCTACGACATCGACTCCGGGCGGGTGTGTCTCGACGGTAACGACGTGAGCACCATCGCGTTGACCGACCTGCGGCGCGAGGTGACCATCGCCGCCGACGACCCTTTCCTGTTCGCCACCACGATTCACGACAATGTGGAGTTCGCCCGGCCGGGATCTCCCGAACCCGCGGTCGACTCGGCGCTGTCCGACGCTGCCGCCAGGGATTTCGTGGCCGACCTACCCGCCGGATCGCGAACCGAGATCGGAGAACGGGGTCTCACACTTTCGGGCGGTCAACGGCAGCGACTGGCGTTGGCCCGCACACTGCTGGCCGATCCGGCCGTTCTCATCCTCGACGACGCCACCAGTGCCGTCGACGTCGCCGTCGAGCAGCGGATTTACGACGCTCTCACCGCCCGAAGGTCGAACCGCACCACCATTCTCATCGCCCATCGGCTCTCCACCATTGCTCTCGCCGATCGGGTGATCCTCATCGAGGGCGGGCGGGTGGCCGCCACCGGCACCCACGCCGAGTTGCTGGTCACCGAGCCCCGCTACGCCGCGATTCTTTCCGATGCCGAAAACGGTCTCAACGGATCCGGGGGGGCCCTCTGATGTTCGCGGTCGGAGGAGGCGGCGGATTCGGAGGGGGACCCACCACGGTGCAGTCGAGCGCCGCCGCCGGTCTGCCCCATGCCGAGGTCCCGGGCGACCTCCGCAAGAAGGTCGAGAAGGCGCTTCGCAACGAGCCCGACCATGTGGTCGACCCGGTGCCGTGGACCCACACTGATTACGACCGACGTCCGTTCACGCTCAAACGGTTTCTATGGCCGCATCGCGGCCGACTTGCCGTCGCTGCGTTGCTCGTCACGATCGAAACCGTTGCGTTGCAGAGCGGCCCGGTTCTCACGCAGATAGGCATCGACCGCGGGGTGCGGGCCGGCAACAAGGGGGTGTTGCTCACCGCGGCGATCGCCTACGTCGCGGCCGTGGCGACAGCGGCTCTGCTGGGGGCCGTCCGCGTGGCTTTCACCGGGCGGCTCGGCGAGCGTCTCAACGAGACCCTACGGATACGTGTGTTCAGCCACATGCAGCGACAAGGTGTCGACTACTACACGAACGAGAAGGCCGGCGTGCTTCTCACCCGTATGACCTCCGACATCGAGGCCCTCTCGGTGCTGTTCCAGGATGGCATCGTCAACCTGCTGGTGCAGGGCCTGACCCTGGTGGTCATCACCTCGGTGATGTTCACCTACGACCCGCTGCTGGCCGTGATCACACTGGGGGTGGCCGTACCGCCCACGGTCGCGGTGTCGTTGTGGTTCAGGGGGGCGTCGTCGCGGGCCTACAACCGGGTGCGCGACCGGATCGCCGAGTTGCTGTCCCACCTTCAGGAGTCGCTGGCCGGAATCAGGGTGATCGTGGCCCACAACCGCAGATCGGTCAACGTGGCCCAGCATCGCGATGTGGTCGGCGATCACCGCGACGCCAACATCCACACGTCCCGTCTCAACTCGATTTACGCCCCTTCCACCGACATGGTCGGGATCATGAGCCAGGCCGTGCTTCTCGGCGTCGGTTCGATCATGGTGCGCAACGGGCGCATCAGCATCGGGGAGTTGGCCGCGTTCCTGCTGTTCCTCACCTCGTTCTTTGCGCCCATCCAAACTCTCGTGCAGCTGTACAACTCCTACCAACAAGGCGGAGCCGCGGTGGTGAAACTACGGTCGCTTCTCGGCACCGACCCGACCGTCGCCGAGTCGGCCGATGCCGTCGATCTTCCTCCCATCGAGGGTGCCATCGAGCTGCGCAACGTCACCTTCGGATACGACGCCGACTCGCCGGTGCTCCGGGACGTGTCGCTGTCCATCGAACCCGGAGAGTCGATTGCCTTCGTCGGTGAGACCGGTGCCGGAAAGTCGACCATCGCCAAACTCGTGACCCGCTTCCACGACCCGCAGAGCGGCACCGTCAGCATCGATGGTCACGACCTGCGAACCGTCACCCTCTCCAGCCTCCGGTCGCAGCTCGGCATCGTTCCGCAGGAGCCCTTCCTGTTCGCCGGAGTGGTGAGAGACAACGTTGCCTTCGCCAAGCCGCTGGCCACCGACGACGAGCTCAACGAAGCCCTCGAGGCTGTCGGCATCGCCGAGGTGGTCGATCGGCTCGGCGGGCTCGATGCCGTGGTTCACGAACGAGGCGCTTCGCTCTCGGCCGGCGAACGCCAACTCCTGGCGTTGGCGCGGGCGTTCGTGGCCCGACCCCGGGTGCTGATCCTCGACGAGGCCACCAGCAATCTCGACCTGCAATCCGAGGCGATGGTGGAGCATGCTCTCGACGCGATGCTCGGCGGCAGAACAGCGGTGATCATTGCCCACAGATTGGCGACAGCCCGCCGCGCCGACCGTATAGCGGTCGTGCACGACGGCCGGATCGTCGAGCTCGGCAGCCACGATGAACTGGTGGCTCTCGGTGGTAGATACTCCTCCATGTACGAAACGTGGATTGAACATGGCGGGTCCGCGGCGTGAACGTCGACGCGTCGTCGCTCGTGTTCGCCCTGCTGATCGTCACCTGCTCGTCCACCATTCAGGGCTCGGTGGGTTTCGGGGCGAACCTGCTTGCGGCACCCCTGCTGGCCATCATCGACACCGCCTTCGTACCGGGTCCGATCTTCATCGCCAGCACATCGCTGATCATCGCCTCCGCATTGCGCGAGCGTGATCATGTCGACTGGGATTTCGTGGGCTGGGCCGGGCTTGGGCGATTTCCCGGCGTGGTGGCCGGTGCCCTCGTGCTGGGGGCGGTGTCGGAATCCTCTCTTCGCCTCCTGGTGGCGCTCACGATCATCGTTGCCGTCATCTTGTCGTCCGGGGTGCTCAAGATCCCGGAGTCGAGGCCCGCGTTCGTCGTGGCCGGCGCGATGTCGGGTTTCGGCGGCACCTCGGCCTCGATCGGCGGACCACCAGTGGCCCTCGCGCTCCAACACCGATCCGGGCCGCAGGTGCGTTCGTCGATGTCGGCGTTCTTCGTCATCGGGGCCACCATGACCCTCCCGGCCATTGCGCTCGCAGGGCGTCTCGGATGGGCGGAGATTCTCACCGGACTGGCGATGGTGCCCGCGTCGCAGCTCGGATTCGTCATCTCCGGCCCGCTCCGCAAGTACGTCGATGCCGGACGGGTGCGCCCACTGGTTCTGGGTCTGTCAGCGCTGTCGGCAGCCGCGCTCCTCGTCAAGATCATTGTCTGACATGCACGACACGGTCCTGCGACTCACCGGGATCCGGCGGCGGATCGACGGCGTCGACATACTTCGGGGAGTCGACTGGACCATCCGCTCGGGAGAACGTTGGGTGATCCTCGGCCCAAACGGATCAGGCAAGACCACCCTCATACGCGTCGCCTCGATGTGGCTCCACCCATCAGCCGGCGAGGTCACCGTCCTCGGACACACTCTCGGGCGCACCGATGTGCGGACCCTGCGCCGAATGATCGGGTTCGCCAGCGCGGCCATGGCCGACATGTTGCGCCCCGACCTGAGGGTGCGCGACGTGGTGATGACCGCCGAGAACGCGGCCCTGGAGCCGTGGTGGCACACCTACGACGAATCCTCCCGAGCGCGGGCCGATCTGGCGCTCCAACGAATCGGGCTCACCGACATGGCCGAGCGACGATTCGGCACATTGTCATCGGGCGAACGCCAGCGAGTCCTTCTGGCCAGGGCCATGTCGACCGATCCCGGCCTGATTCTGCTCGACGAACCCACCGCGGCGCTCGACCTGGCCGGGCGAGAGCAGCTGCTGTCGACTCTCACCGGCTTGGCCGACGATCCGTCGGTGCCGCCGATCGCGTTGGTGACCCATCACGTCGAGGAGATCCCACCGGGGTTCACCCATGTGTTGATGATCCGTGACGGCGCGGTCCTGGCGGCCGGGCCGCTGGGCGACGTGCTCACCGACGCCAACCTGTCGGGCTGCTTCGGAGTGTCGCTCAGCCTCGAGCGACGGAGGGGGCGCTGGCTGGCGTGGGCGAACTGACCGCCAACACCACCCCTGAATCCAACGAAATCACCACCGGCGACGACACGACCACATTCGACACCCCGCGTGCGGACCAAGGGCTGAGTGTCTCCCCGTCCAGTGGCCATTGGAGGCCGGAGGCCACCACGCCACCCGCCGGACCACCGATCGGCAGGATCGAGAGCGGATCGCCCGGGCCAAGCGGCAACTCCGCACGACCGTGTACGACCCACATGTCCGATTCACCGACCGTGGCCGAGACGGGGATATCGGACCATCTCGGCGACGCCAACACCATCAGGTTGGCGACCGCGTGATCAACCCGGCCGCCACCACCCACGATCACATGGATCGAGATTGCTCCCACCGCGATGGCGGAGGACATGGCCAACTCGAGGTCGGTCTCGTCCTTGGCTGCGGGATGGCGTTCGATCCGGGTGCCACGTGACTCGGCCCGATGGAGCGCGGCGGGGCTGACCGAGTCCATGTCGCCGACCACCAGATCGACATCGAGATTCAGGGCCTCAGCCAGATCCAGCCCGCTGTC
>CAZDYO010000180.1:0-5551 GCA_964509555.1 uncultured Acidimicrobiales bacterium | reverse complement strand
TGCGGGCTCCACCGGCAAGGCGTTCTTCCACACCGACGTCAAGATCGTCGACGACGACGGTCAACTCGCCGGGGCCGGCGAACCGGGTGAAGTGCTGATCCGTGGACCCCACATCATGGTCGGCTACTGGAACCGCCCGGAGGCCACCGCCGAAGCCCTGGTCGATGGCTGGCTCAGGAGCGGCGACGTGGCCGTCATGGATGCCGACGGGTTCGTCTACATCCAGGACCGGGTGAAGGACATGATCATCTCCGGAGGCGAAAACGTCTACCCCGCCGAGATAGAGAACGTGATCCACGGCCTCGATGGGGTGGCCGACGTGGCTGTGATCGGCAAGCCCTCCGAGAAATGGGGCGAGACACCGCTGGCCATCGTCGTGAAGGGCGACGCCGACCTCACCCCCGAGCAGATCCTGGCGTGGTGCGACGGCAAACTGGCCCGCTTCAAGCAGCCGAAGGACGTGGTCTTCACCGATGCGATCCCCCGCAACCCCACCGGCAAGATCCTCAAGCGCCTCCTGCGTGACGAGTTCCTGAGCTAGGCGGGCTGGGCTTCGGTCCTGCTCGACAGCCAGGCACCGCTCAACACGATGAGGGTGCCAACCACCGATGTCCAGGCGATGGTCTCGTCGCGGAACGCCACACCCAGACCGATCGACACCACCGGGATCACATAGGTGATCACCGATGTCCTCACCGGTCCGACCCGGCCGGTGAGCGTGGCGGCCATCGCAAATGCCACACCGGTGCCACCCGCGCCCAACACGAAGCAGGCGATCATCGGACCCCACGCGAAGTGGGATGACGGCAAGCCCGCGGCGGCGTACGGCAATGCCATGACGGTGGCGAAACCAAGGGCCCGTGAAATCACCGGCAACGATCCGTAGCGGTGTTGCAACGGGCCGGCGATATTGACGGCGATCCCGTACGACGCCACCGCCACCACAACCAGGACAACGCCAAGGGCGTTGGTGCCCGCACCGGTGGAGGCCGGCACTCCGATGAGAAGCACCCCGATGATGCCCACGCCCACGCCGATCAGCCGCCGCGATCCGGTGTTCACCGAGAACAGTTTCCATGAAATCAGCACGGTCATCAACGGCATTGCGCTGTTGAGCATTCCGGCCATCGACGAGTCGATCCACTGCTCGGCTATTGGAAACAGCGTGAGCGGGAAGGCCATCCACGTGAATCCCAAAACCGCTATGGGCAGAAGGTCGGCGCGATCGACCCGCCGACGCGATCCGGGCATGGCAGCCACCGTCACGAAACCGAATGAAACTCTCAGAAACGTGACCACGCCGGGAGAGAACGCGTCGAGACCGATGGCCATGAAGAGAAACGACGCCCCCCAGATGCCGGCAGCACCGATTAACAGGCCCCAATCGAGCACCGCCATCGGCTGCTCGCTGGTGGCTGCTTGTGATGCTCGCGTGCTCATCGTCGGCACGCTAGCGCCCGCGTGCTGACGGATTCGGACGTGTACGACATGACACAAATCACCGGGCGACCCGCTCGCGGTTGGGGCACACTGTGTGATGCGCGGCGACAAGGCAACCAGCACGAGCACACGGCGCGTCAGCCGAACCGTCCATGTTGGCCTGTTCGCGATCGCTGCATCCATCGGAATGGTGTTCGCCCTGCTCGCCGAGATCCAGGACGCCCACGGGCTCAGCAGCACCACGCTCGGTTTCATCGCCGCGGTGTCGTTCTTTGCCGGTGTGGCCAGCCAGATGACCCTGGCCCCGCTCGCGGATCGGGGTCACGCCCGTCGGCTCATGATCGGCGCGGTGATCGCGGCCGCGATCGGAGTGGTCGGATTCGCCATGGCCACCACCGCGTGGCAGTTCATCCTGGCCCGGGCCCTCTCCGGACTGGCCTACGGTGCCTACGCACCGTCCGCACGGGCGCTGGTGAGCGCAGCCGACCCCGAACGGGCCGGCGCCCGCCTGGGGGGCTTGGCCGGTCTTGAGACCGCCGGATTCATCGTCGGCCCGGGTATCGCGGCCGGCATCGTGGAGTTCACCAATCTCGATGTGCCGTTCGTGATGATGGCGGTGATCCTGCTGGCCATCGTTCCCTCGCTCTCACGAGTTCACATCAACGAAGCCACCGGGGCCCGAATCCACTCATCTCCGCTGTCGGGCGCAGTCTCGATTCACAAGCGCCGGCAGGCACTGGCGGCGGTGATCCTGTCTGCGGCACTCATTCTTCCGGCCGGCATGTACGAAGCGATCTTCGCGCGGTTCATGACCGACATCGGGGCCGAGACCTGGTTCATCGGACTGAGCCTGAGCCTCTACGGAATCCCGTTCGCACTCACTGCTCCGATCGCCGGTCGTTTCGCCGATCGGCTCGGGCCGCTGCGGGTGATTCCGATATCGGTGGCGGTGATCGTCCCCCTCACCGTGATCTACGGGCAACTCACCACACCGGGCCTGGTGATGACCCTGGCCATGGCCGAGGCGGTCGCCAACGGCGCGGCCATGCCCGCCGGCCAGGCGCTGATGGCTTCGGCCACCGCCGACGGCGAACGAGCCACCGGGCAGGGACTGGCAGCGGCCGCCGGCCAGATCGCCGCTGGTGTCGCCGCGCTCGTGTCGGCACCTCTCTACGCGTCGTCGGGCCCCGGCGCCACCTACGCGGTGGTGGCCGCGGCCGTGCTGGTCATGGCCGGCATCGGCATGGCCGTCGGCCTCAGCGGGGGCCGCCCCTCCTTCCCGGCTTTTCTGACGAGTACGGACCGCATAGCGGTCCGTACTCGTCAGAAAAGCCGGGAAGGGGGTTAGGTCGGGCGGACGAGGGCGGCCCGGAGCTGATGGCAGACCCCGTGTTGTGAGCAACCGGGTTGGTGGTCGTTGACCAGGCCCATCGCCTGCATGAAGGCGTACGCGGTGGTGGGCCCGACGAAGCTCCAGCCACGAGCCTTCAGGTCCTTGGCCATTCGAGTCGAGGTCGGCGTGGTGGCCGGGATGGGGAACTCTGCAGTGCGGTCGCCCTCCGGGGAATCAGGTTCCCAGCTCCAGAAGTAGGCGGCCAGCGAACCGAACTCGTCGGCGGTCTCGATGGCCCGCTTGGCGTTGTTGATGGTGGATTCGATCTTGCGACGGTGACGCACGATGCCAGCATCGCCGAGCAGCCTCTCCACGTCGACTTCACCGAAGTCGGCCACCGTGGCCATGTCGAAACCGGCGAAGGCAGCACGAAAGTTGTCTCGCTTGCGCAGGATGGTGAGCCACGACAAGCCCGACTGAAATCCCTCCAGGCAGATCTTCTCGAACAGTTTCGTGTCGTCGACAGTGGGCCGACCCCATTCGGTGTCGTGATATTCGAGGTAGTCGCCGTCGTCGCCCGCCCACCAACAACGGTCGATGCCGTCAGCTCCGGTGCGGACCCATTCGCTCATGCAACCAGCAGCACGCCGACATACATGGCCGTGAGCCCACCGAGCAGAGCGAATGCACCCGTGATGCCACGAACCGCAGCCGAACCCGCGTTGGAGTGGATCGCGGCCGCACCACCGGAGGCTGCAACAAGCAGAAGCTTGATGCCGAGCGCAGCGTTGTAGCCGGAGGAGACGGTGTCGAGATTGAGCTCGAACACGTTCCAGATTCCGGTGATCACAGCCAGCCCGAAGAAAGGCCAGGCAAGACGGCCGAACTGCGCGGCGGCCTGTCGCGGCGCCTCGGGGGAGATCTTGCGCAGCACCGGCACCAACGTTGCCATCAGCAACTGGCCACCAACCCACACCGACGCACCGAGGATGTGGAGGAAGATACGAATGGAATCAAGATTGACGTCGATCACCGGGAGAACCTACCGACTGGCGGCAACCGCGCCGACCCGTCTCGACCGCGCCGCCGATGCACGCTCCACGAGATCTGAGAACAGAGGATCACCATCGGCGGGGTCGAGCAGTTCTGGATGCCACTGGACGGCCACCAAATCACAGCTCTCACCCTCGATCGCCTCGATCAGCCCGTCGGGCGATGTGGCCACCGTGCGCAGGCCATCGGCCGGGTTGCCGACGGCCTGATGGTGGAGCGAGTTGACCACGATCGACGAAGATCCGTAGATCTCGGCCAGCCTGGAATCCGCCACGACCTCCACCGGGTGACGATGCGTCAGCGGTTCGCTCATCTCCGCGTAGGTCGGGTGGTGCTGGCTGCCCTCGGCTTGTATCTCCTGCAGCAGCCCGCCGCCCAACGCCACGTTGGCCACCTGGATGCCCCGACAGATGGCGAGGACCGGCAGTCCGGCTTCGACCGCCGCGTTGAACAGCGCGATGTCGGCCTCGTCGCTGTGGCGGATGGTTCCGCGCGATCCGTCGGACTCGGCACCGTAGACAGCAGGGTCGACATCCTGCCCGCCGGTGAGAACCACGCCGTCGACCGCCGGAAGGATCGCCGCCAGTTCTTCGGGGCCCGGATGCGGTGCGATCAACGGCACGCCACCGGCCCGGCGAACCGCCCTGATATACGACGGGTTGACGGTCTCGAGTTCGGTATTGGGGTCGAGCATGGTGGCGAACGTGCGCCGCCATGCACCGAGAAGAATGACTGGTGCGGTCACGGATCAGACCGCCCCGGCCATCAGGGCCATGCCGTTGGTGCGCATGATCTTCTTGATCTCGGCATCGGTGAACCCGGCCAGATCGTCGACGAACGACGTGGGGTCGGCCAACCCCTCGGCATGGGGGAAGTCGGATCCGAACAGCATGTGGTCGGCTCCGATCAAATCTCGCAGGCCGAGCAGGTCGTCTTCGTAGTAGGGCGACACCCAGACCTGCCGGCGGAACACCTCCATCGGGTCTTCGGCGAAGGCGTGCTTCTGCATGCCCCAGGTCTTGCGAAACTTGCGGACAAGCGGCTGTACCCACTCGGAGCCGTTCTCGATGGTGCACACGCGGATACCGGGATGACGAGACAGCACACCCTCCGCTATCAGCGAGGCGATCGCGTCGCTGATCGGTGAGTGGGTGAGCAGGCTACGAAGTGGACTGACCCGGAACGCCTCGAACTCGGCGTTGAGCCCCCAGTATTCGTTGAGGAACCCGTAGCCCGCGTCGCCCGAATGCATGGCCACAACCAACCCGGCGTCGGCGATCTTCTGCCACACGGGTTCGTGGGACGGATGACCCAACGACCGCCGCGCACCGGTGATGTCGGCCACCGACGACGGCCGCATGTTGATGACCCGCGCCCCGCCATCGATCATCGAGTCGAGCTGTTCGAGCGCCCACGCCGGGTCGGCGAGGCTCAGGTAGCCGGCAGAGAAGATTCGACCGTCGTGGGCGAACCCCCAATCGTCGGCCACCCACTCGTTGAATCCGGCGAACGCCGCCAGCATGGCTTCGGTGTCGGACTCCAACGCGGTCTCCATGCCAACCCCCAAGGTGGGGAACATGAAACACGCCTCGATGCCCTGAGCGTCCATCACTTCGATACGTGCGGCCGGGTTGCGATACGACGGCGGGATCGGATCGAGCTCGCCAAATGCCTCGCGCATGTCGGACTTGGCGACCTTGCCGCGGAAGTAGTCGTCGAGGCAGC
>CAZDYO010000179.1:0-5635 GCA_964509555.1 uncultured Acidimicrobiales bacterium | reverse complement strand
GAGGTCACCCTGGTCGTGCTGGCGGCGGTTGGATTGTCGACGTTGGCTAACCTCGGCACATGTCGCAACAGGCCCATCTCCTCGTAGCCGCCGTAATAGTCCTCACCGTCCTGTTCATCTACAGGCTCGTCAGTCAGCGGGTGCTCAAGAGCAAGTACGCGTTGTTGTGGTCGGTTCTCGCCATCGGCCTGCTGCCGTTGGCGGCGTTCCCCGGGCTGCTCGTTCCCATCTCCCGGTTCGTGGGCATTCAGTACGAGCCGGCCACGATCCTGTTCGCCGCGGTGGTGTTCCTGTTCGCCACGAGCGTCCACATGTCGTACGAGGTCTCCCGGCTCGAAGCCCGAACCCAGGACCTCGCCGAGGACATTGCGCTGCTCAGGGCGAGTCTGGAGACACCGGGCGAGCCACGACAATCAGCCCATCGGAGCTGAAGGGTCGCCCGAGGCGGCCCAATAGTTTCTCGATGCCGAGCACGCTTCTCACGGCTGCGGCTTCGAGTCGCGAGCGATCGCCGCGGTCACGTACCACCGGAACATAGGTGGCTGCGCCCACCGGCGTCCACCCGTTGGCCCGCATGAGTTGGGTGAGGGTCCGCCAGGTGAACATCACCACATGGTCGGGGTGGTTGACCTCGACCCGACGGGTCATGGAGGCCACGACGTTGACCAACCCGTAAGCGTTGGGCGTGGTGACGATCAGTTCACCGCCAGGCTTGCACAAGGCCAGCATCGCCTCGAGAAACGGACCCGGAGCCCCGAGGTGTTCGATGATCTCGCCGGCAACGACCACATCGGCCGGCTCGACACCCAGCGCCGAGATGGCCCGGACATCGGTGCAATCGGCCAGGTAGGCCTCGAAACCCGAATCGATGGCCGCCGCCACGCCATCGGGGTCGGCGTCGATGCCCACCAGTTCGGTGGCCACGTCGTCGAGATGGCCATGCAGCCAACGGCCGGCGCGGCTCTGCTCGACGCGGAAACCCGCATCGGCGAACCCCACGTGGATCACGCGCTTGCCGCGGCACTTGTCGACCAACCACGGGATCCGGTCGACGATGGTGGTGCGAGGCAGCGGGTGGGCCATGTCGTCCTGGCCGTATTCGGGGTGGGAGGGTTCGGAAGTCACGGGGCTGATTCCTTGGGTTCGAACAAGGGAAGGTCGGTGAACGAGGCTGCCATTTGCGACATGGTGACGCGAGAACCGGCGACCAGACGACGCACGCGTTCGGTCATCCCGGCGCGGCCGATCCACAGGATGCGGCTACCGACCCGGCCGACTTCGGGAACCACCCAGCGCTCCTCGTCGGGGTCGAAGTCGTAGGGGTGGGCGTAGAGCCAGGCGCCGGGTCGGCCGGCACCGGAGCGACCGGCCCATCCGGCGACCAGTCGCGGTGAGGCCCTCAGGTAGGTGCCGCCGAGCAGTGGCAGCGAGACGGGACCTGCACCGAACACCGGGCACGGCAACTCCACCACTCCGGATGTCCAGCGGAACGGCGTCCCGGGGGCCTCGGGCCATCCGTAGAGGGGATTGCGGGCCGGGAGCACGCTGGACGACCAAGCGAAGCCAAGGTCGGCGAGCACGGCAGGAGCCCATGCCGACCCGGCGACCAGCGAGAAGATCGGGGCCCGGAATCCGGCCACGGGCTGTTGAACGATCTGTGACAACCGGTCGACGGCCGCTGCCGTCTCGACACGGAATTCGTCGGGCGTCAGCTCCGGCAGGGGAACGTGGCGGGCCCCGTGGAGGGCGATCTCGTGGCCCCGTGCCGCCACGCGTGCGACGAGATCGGCATGGTCGCGGGCCACTTCTCCGACCACGAAGAACGTGCCGGTGGTGCCCCACGAATCGAGGTCATCGAGAAGTGAGTCGGTGATTGCCGGAAAGCGGAGTTCGGCGTTCGTGTCGGGACGGTGGTCCTCGAGGTCGAGCGTGAAGGCGATTCCGGTCATGGGGCGGTCTGGTCGGCAGTGCTCGCTCGGCGCTCGCCGTATCTCCGCCAAAGCCAGTCGATGGCGACCCCGGTGAGGACCACCATGGCCACGTCGACCGGTACGCGGTAGCGGGTGAGCCCGAATGTGACCGCGGAGGCGAACGCCACCATCACCCAGATGGAAGCCATCGGAACCAGTCGTCGCCCCTTCTCGCGCAGCGCGAACGCGCCGATGGCGGTGAACGGGACCAGCAGGTAGTAAAGAGCCAGCCCGGCGGTGGAAGGCAGCTTCCACCGGCCCTCGATCTGGTAGTTGATGCGCAGCGTGCTGATCGGCTTGAAGAACTCGAGCGATCGGCCGATCCGGGCCACGGCCACCAGTGGATACCGCTGCCAATGGTCGAGCGTGTAGCCGATCGCCTTGCGGGCCATGAAGTTGTCGCGGACCGATTCGTCGTAGGTGATCCAACCCTCGACCGGCACGTTCACGCCGGGCAGAGCGGCGTCGTACTCGGCGAACAGGTCGCGTTTCTCGAAACAGGTGTCCCAGGTGCCCATCAGCTCGCCGGACCACGCGGAGTCGCAGCTACCGGCCAGCATCACTGTTCCGGAAGCGGCGCTGAGGGTTATCGGTTTGTCGAAGCGGACATTGTTGAACACCAGCCAAGGGGCCATCACCATCAGGCCGGCAAGCCATGCCAGACCCACCTGCCGGAAACGTTCGGCCCGCGGTAGACCGCTGCGCCAAGCCACGAGGGGCAGAATCAGAAACCCGAAGAGTGACACCGACTCGGCCCTGGTGAGAGCAGCGATGGCGATGGCCGCGCCCAGCAGAACCACCCGGCGACGGTCCGGATGCTCGATCCACCAGTAGGCGGCGAGCAACACCACCACGATCGTGGCCTGGTACATGCCCTCCGACAACAGCATCACATCATTGATCCACAGGAGAGGATGCACAGCCGCGAGAACGGCTGCCGAGATGCCGGCGATGTTGCCGGCCAGCCGTCTGGCCAGCATGCCGATCAGGACGATCATCGCCAGACCGAACAGGGTCGACGCCCCCCGGTGCCAAGTGACCGAATCGAAGCCGAGCCGCGACCACCCGCCCAGGTAGAGGGGATAGAGGGGCGGATCTCCGGCTGACTCGACGAGGTGTCCGGACACGAACAGGTCGGTGCCGACCTTGAAGAAATGCCCTTGACCGATCAACTGGGCCTGCGCGTGGGTGTACCAGGCATCTCCGGCGACCTTGTAGCAGGTGCTCGACACGATGTCGCAGGTGGGCCGGTAGACGAGCACAACCCACCAGCGCAGGGCGAGTCCGGCCAATCCGATCAGCCAGATCGCTACGGTCGACCGGGCGGGGCGCCTCACGACGGTTGCTCGTGAGGCAGAGGCAGGAAGCGGTCGATAACCGCACCGAGCGCCAGCACGGCCATGACCAGCATGGCCACGTCGGCACCCACGCGGTAGCGGGTTATTCCGAACGACATGGCCGCGGTGATGACCGCGGTGGCGATCACGGCCAGGAACGGGATCAGGGTGAGCCCGCGGCGCCGCAGAACGAACGCACCGGCGACCGCCGCGGCCATCACCACGTAGTTGGCGAACAGGCCGATGCGGGTGAACACCTTGACCCGTCTTTCGAACACGACGTCGGAGTTTACGGTGTGGATCGGCTTGAACAGGCCGAACAGACGGCCCACCCGGGCGGCGATCACCTTCGGTTGCTCATCCAGATGTGACGAGATGTAGCTCCAGGCATGATCGAACTTGGCCTTGCCGATGGTTGATTCGTCGCCCGGTGGCCATGCGCTTCCGTCGTCGCAGGCCAGATGCCAGTAGCCCAGATAATCGCCCGAGTAGGTCTGGTCGCAGTTGCCGATCTCGAAGACGTATCCGGGGCCCGCGGCCAGATACGTGGGCTGTTCGAACGAGGTGAGGTTGCGCACCACCCATGGTGCCAGCATCGCAATCGCCACTGCCGCGGCGATTCCGGTGAGAGTGAAACGCTTCCTCCAATCGAGTCGCCGGTCGAGCATCACCAACGGGGTCAGCAGCAGGAAGAACATCATGAACGGTTCGCTTCGGGTGAGCGCTCCGATGGAGAGAACGATCGACAGTTCCACGACCCGTCTGGTGTCGGGCCGCTCGACGAACCTGTACGCGAACAACAACGCGGTGGCGGCGATGGGTATGTACATCGACTCAGACAGAATGAGACCGTCATTCATGAACAGGGGTGGGTAGACGGCCGCCAGAATCATCGCCACGACCGCGGTCCGGGTGTCGGCCAGGCGGCGTGTGAGCAACCCGACCGGGATCACCACGGTTGCCGAGATGAGACCCGACGCAATTCGGTGCCACGACACCGAATCGAGGCCGAGCGCCGACCAGATCGACAGGTAGATGCTGAACCCGGGAGGGTGGGCCGCGGTCGGTTCGTAGATGCCCTGCGACGCCGAGAACGGGTTGACGAACGGGTGACCGCGGGCGATCAGGTTGGCCGACTCGTGGTAGTAGACGTTGTCGTTGAACTCGCCGATGGGCACGTGGCGATACCAGTGCCACCACAGAAACCAGCGGACCGCGAGGGCCAGCGCAAACGCGGCCGTGGTCCAGATCAGGAATGGGTTCCTACGACGCACCCGGCGATCCTAGTTGCGCCATACGGTGGTGGGATGCGCGTCACCGTGATCGGCCACAGCTGTCTGAAAGTCGAGACCAGAGCCGGAACGATCCTCGTCGATCCCTGGTTGTCGGGGTCGTGTTACTGGAGGTCGTGGTGGCATTTCCCGCCCACTGAGCCGGCAGACGAATCCACGTTGTCGCCCGACTTCGTCTACCTCACCCACCACCACTTCGATCATTTCCATTACCCGTCGATGAGACGCCTCGATCGCCGCACCCGGGTTCTCGTTCCGAAGTTCGGAGTCGATGTGATGGCCGGTGAGGTGCGGTCGCTCGGATTTGCCGATGTGCGGGAGATCCCCCACGGCCGGGTCATCGATCTTGGTGGTGGGGTGAGCGTGGCGTCCTACCAATACGGTTTCGACGACACCTCGTTCGTGGTGAGCGACGGCGACACCACCATCGTGGATGTCAACGACTGCAAGCCCCGTGGGCGGGCGCTGTCCCAGATCTCGAAGGCGTTCGGACGGCCCGACATCGTGTTCAAGAGCCACTCGTTCGCGCAGTCGTATCCGGTGCTCTATGAGGCCGAGGACCCGGCCGATCTTGAGCTCGTGAGCCCCGACACCTACGTCTCGGATTTCCGCAACACGATGGCCGGCCTGCGACCCCGGTACGCGGTGCCGTTCGGCTCGATGGTCGGTTTCCTCCATCCCGAGAGCCGTTCGGTCAACGATCATCTGATCACCCCGGCGGCAATAGCCGAGGCCATGGCCGAGCGCGGCGTCGAGGGGACCGACGTGATCACCATGGCCCCCGGCGATTCGTGGTCGTCGGATTCGGGTTTCGATCGCAGCGATTTCGACTGGTATGCCGATCGCCGCAGCCACCTCGACGAACTCACCCGCATCAATCGGGCCAAGCTCGACGAGCAGGCATCATCCGAGGCCGGGCGTACTCTCGAATGGGCCGCCTTCGAGCACCACCTGAGCCGTTTCGTGCGTGATGTGCCGAGGATCGTCGCCCGGCGCCTGGTGCCTCGAACGTTCGTGTTCCACGTGCCGTCCGATC